>JAITBX010000090.1 GCA_031283405.1 Burkholderiales bacterium
CAAGTGGGAGAGGGGAAAGCATACGTTATGCGCGTTGTTGTGGCCTGTCGAGACAGTGAATAGAAACAGCGAATGGGGCGTCCATGACCTATACGCTGGGCAATGGCGATGTTGGACGAACAAAGGCGTGTAAAGTGGAGAAAGCGAACAGTGACTCTATCACAGGGAGTGGCGTTTACTTTCCCCTCTCCCGTTTACGGAAGAGGGTGCCCCGAAGGGGCGAGAGAGGGGAGATCGCGCAATTTATATTTTCTACGCTCTCAGCTTTCAATCACTTCACACAACGCGCGCGCCGCTTCTTCCGGCGCGCCGTTGGCGCAGATGGCCGACACGACCGCGATGCCATCGACGCCCGCTGTTTGCATTACGCTCCGCGCATTGTTGACGTTGATGCCGCCGATGGCGAGGGTTCGCATTGTCGAACCTTGGGATTTCATGGATGCAATCAACGAGCGCAATCCGTCCACGCCAAGCGCCGGTCCGGCTTCGGGCTTGGTCGGCGTCAGCCACACGGGGCCGACGCCGATGTAATCCGCCGTGCCCGTTTCGGCCTCACGCCATTGTTGCGCGTTCGACACTGAAACGCCGATGATTTTGTTTTCGCCCAACAAGCGACGCGCTTCTTTCGCCGGCAAATCTTTTTGACCGACGTGAACGCCGTCGGCGTCTATCGCCAGCGCCACATCGACGTGATCGTTGATGATGAACGGCACGTCGCGCGCGCGGCACAGCGGCTGCAACGCGCGCGCCGCTTCCCAAAACGCGCGCTTGCGCCATTCCAATGCGCGCAGTTGCACAATGGACACGCCGCCGTTGATGGCCGCTTCCGTCACGCGCGCCATGCCGGCCACGCCGCCGCACATCTCGGGATCGAGCACCAGATAGAGTGACAAATCAAAAGTTGAACGGGAAGGAATCGTATTCATTTTTGCGTTCTCCGTGGTGTTTTGCTTTGCATGTTACTTCTGCATTTTGCTTTCAAGAGTGGTTTCATCGAGCGTCGCCAGCGCGTCGAGCAGATACACGGCGAAACTTCCGGGGCCTTCGTTGCGGTCAAGCGCTTTTTGTGCGGCCGCTTTACCGGCAACGGCGAAAACAGTGCAGGCGCTTGCCGCCGCTTCCAAAATTTCATTCTTGCTCGATGCGGTTGACACATAAGCAGCCACCAGCGCCGACAACGCGCAGCCGGTTCCGGTGACGCGCTGCAACAGCGGATGCCCGTTGTTGACGGCAAGCGTACGTTCGCCGTCGGTGATGTAATCCGTCGCGCCGGTGACGGAAACAATCGTTTTCAGTTCACGCGCCAAACGTTCCGCTGAAGGGCGCGCTTCATCGCTGCCCTGTGTGCTGTCGGGGCCGCGCACACTGGCCGCCTCACCGGCCAGCGCCAGAATTTCGGAAGGGTTGCCTCGAATCACCGTCGGCTTTTCGTGGAGCAGCTCGCGGCAAAATGGAGTTCGGAGCGGCAACATTCCCACGGCCACCGGATCGAGCACCCACGGCTTGCCGGCGCGCTGCGTCGAAGTGACGGCTGCGGCCATCGCCTGCATCTGCGCTTGGTGCAACGTTCCGAGGTTGATGAGCAGCGCCGACGCCACTGCTGCGAAGGCTTCGGCTTCTTGAACGTCCGCCAACATCGCCGGCGACGCGCCCGCTGCCAGCAACACATTCGCTGTCCAGTTTGTGACCACTTCGTTGGTCATGCAATGCACGAGCGGCGCGACGGCGCGCACACGTTGCTGATAACGGGCGACCGTTTGAAAAGAAAGCATTTGCGCCATCAAATCCTCACAAGACAAGACACACAAAGAGGAGGCGCGCGAGAAACGATGCGGTGACCTCCCTACGCTGGTATGAACCAGATCAGGTGATACGGGTCTTATCTCAGTCTGCCGTTGAAAACGCAAGCAGACACCCCGAGTCACGGTTGCTGAAACACCAAGATTTCAGACTTCGCAAATTTAGCGCAAGAGGCGGGAGGCGTCAAGTGTTGATGGCGGCTTTCTGGTGTTTCTCCTCGATTTGTTCAGAACATCCTCTAACTGTTAAACTTACTCGTTTTGAACGTTTTGAAGGAGCAGCGATGAGCAACACGATGAAACAAGCGATTCATTCCGGTCAGGCGCCGGCGGCGCTGGGGCCTTATTCGCAGGCGGTGGCCGTCGGGCAGACGGTGTATTTATCCGGCCAGTTGGGACTCGATCCGGCCAGCGGCGCGCTGGCGGCGGGAACCGAAGCGCAGACGCATCAGGTGTTCCGCAATTTGCGGGCGGTGGCGCAGGCGGCGGGCGGCGATCTGGATGGGATTGTGAAGTTGACGATTCTGATGGCCGACATCAACGATTTTGCGCAGGTCAACGAGATCATGGCTTCGTATTTCACCAAGCCGTATCCGGCGCGGGCGACGTATCAAGTGGCGGCTTTGCCGAAGGCGGCAGCGCTGGAAGTCGAGGCGGTGCTGTTTTTGGGATGAACCGTGGCGGCTGACACGTCGCGCAAAGGAAAAGCC
>JAITBX010000237.1 GCA_031283405.1 Burkholderiales bacterium
ATTGAGCGCGATCGCATCATCTGTCTGTTATCCCCCGCCCCGATTGTGAATCGTTCTTCACGATTGTGGACATTTTTCCACGATCGCCTCATTCGATTGCAAACAATTGTTTCAAGTCACGCAATCGCACACACACGAAGCAATAAACAAAGTATTATGAAATTCTGAATGGGGGAACTTTCAAAAACAGCAGCGTATTGGGTGTTGCGCGTTTTATCTTTTTTTTTTTGCATGAACGAAACTTTTTTTGCGCCTTGTCCGCGCGGCCTTGAAAATGCTTTGGCAACCGAACTGGGGCTGTTGGGCGCAGTTGCGCCGAAAACATCTTCCGGCGGCGTTCACTTTCATGGCGAACTGTCGCTGGCTTATCGCGTCAATCTCGAATCGCGTTTGGCCAGCCGTGTTCTGTGGCACATCACCCGTCAGCCTTACCGGAACGAGCACGACATCTACACGATCGCTTACGACATCGACTGGACGCGCTACTTCACTGCGGAGCGCACGTTGCGCATCGACTTGGCCGCGACCCATTCGCCGCTGACCAGTTTGACTTACGCCACCCTGCGCATCAAGGACGCCGTCTGCGACCGCTTCCGCGCCGAAGGGTTGGAGCGCCCCTTCATCGACAAGCAATCGCCCGATGTGCGCGTGTACGCCTATCTTTCCGAGGACGAGGCGACGATTTATCTCGACACTTCGGGCGAGGCGTTGTTCAAGCGCGGCTACCGTCTGCACAACGAAGAAGCGCCGTTGCGCGAAAATCTGGCCGCCGGATTGCTCACTCTCGCCGGCTGGACTCCCGATGTTCCTCTGTTCGATCCGATGTGCGGCGGCGGCACCATCGCCATTGAAGCGGCGCTGATCGCCGCTCGGCAAGCGCCGGGTTTGAAGCGCAGTTTCAGCTTTCAAAAACTCAATTGGTTCGATGGTCCGACTTGGCAACGTTTGAAGCAACGCGCACGCGACGCCGTGCGCACAGCGCCGGAATCGCCCATGATCTTCGCCGGCGACATCTCGGAATCCGCCGTCGAACACGCCATCGCTTGCGCCGCCCACATCAACGTTGCCGACTGGATCAACTTCTCCGTTGCCGACGTCCGCCACCGGGAAGCGCCTGCGCCCGCCGGCGTCTGGCTGACCAACCCGCCCTATGGCGTTCGCCTCGAAGACAGCGACATTCTGGCCGCGCTCTATCCCGCTCTCGGTACCACGCTCAAAAAACACTTTGCCGGTTGGCACGCCTGGATTTTCAGCAGCGATTCGCTGTTGCCCAAACTCATCGGCCTGAAGCCCGAACGCCGCATTCCCTTGTTCAACGGCGCGCTCGACTGCCGCCTTTACGGATTCAAGATGGTGAAAGGCTCGATGCGGCGAATCAAGCCGCCGCGACCGAAGTTGCCTGCGCCGGCGTTACCCTAAAATGCTTTTTTTCGGGTATCCTGATACTTTTTGTCAGGAGCTTGACATGGCTTTTCTGCCCTCACACCATTTCGTTTCCGATACGGACACCTTTCTGCGCGATTACCTGCGCGCCAACCCCGAAACCATCAACCGGCAAAAAGAAGGATTGCGGCTGTGGTGGGGCAATCAGGGCGTGCAGAACGTGCTGGTCAGAAATCGGGAAGCGGAAAACAAGGTCACAAAGAAAAAATCAAAGTAGGGCAGGTTTCAAAACCGCCCCTTGCATCTCATTCCCATCCTGTGGCGGTTGTCGCGGGCGATCGAGGATGATCGCCCCTACGTTCTGATCCCTGATCCCTGCTAATGGCAACACCCATGCGCGCCGTGCGGATGACCGTGTTCGATTTCTTCTTCGGTCGCTGCCCGCACATCGAGCACTGTGCATTCAAACAACACCCGCTGTCCCGCCAATTCGTGATTGCCGTCGAGCACGGCCTTTCCCTCTGAAATTTCGGTGACGCGCCACACCGGCTCATCGTCGTCGCCCGAAGAAAGATAACCGCCAACGACGGTATCGGGCGGCAAACGAGCAAGCGGTTCAAGTCGCACCAGCGCCGGATCGTGATCGCCGAATGCTTCCGACGGTTCGAGCGACAGTTTGACCGTATCGCCGGCCTCTTTGAAATTCAGCGCATCTTCGGCCTTCGGAAAAATTCCCGAATAGCCGCCGTGCAAATAAGTCACCGGCGTGGCGCTCTGTTCGATCAATTCGCCGTCGGCGTCGAACAATTTGAAATTCAGCGTCACCACGGCGTTGGTAAAAATCTTCATGTCAACACCTCTAACGATTGAGTCCCTTGAAAATCTCTTCCTGCGAGCGCGTGATGGCATCGTCGAGCGAGCGATCTTCCGGCGCGTAAACTTTGGCGTTGCGGAATGCATTGATCGCTTCCTGATGCCGTCCCATCGCCTGCAACGCCGTGCCTTGACAACGCATCGGCGCCGGATTGGTAATTTCAAGGCTCGCCCAACGCTGACAGCTTTCATAGGCGCGCTTCCAGTCCTGCCTGTCAAGCAACAGCAAACTTTCTTCGCGAACTTTGACGATGGCTTCACGGAAATCTTCCAGCTTGCGCACGCCTTCGGCAGCCTCAGGATCGATCGGCGTTGCCGCTGAATTGGCTGCTGTCGCATTCGTCTTTCCTTGACCTGCGCCATTGCGATGGCGCGGCGACGTTGACACGGTAGTCGGTTCAACGCCCTGCATGTGTTCAATCTGCCGAGTGACCCACTGCTCGGTGCCATCTTCCATGTCAAGCAAGAGCCCCTGCCACGCCGCCAGATACATGGCCACCAACACAGCCAATCCCAATCCTCCGACAATCGCGGGAACGACGCCCATCGGCGTATGCGTCACCAGAACATCGCGCTCTTCGTCCCAGTCGGTTTCATCGAAACGTTCGGTTGACGCTCGTGCCCGCGCCGCCGCCACCGGCGCCAGAAACACGATCCCCATCGCAATGCCCTTCCACCAGACACTGAACGCGCGTTGCAACGCATAGCGCCAGCAATCGCCGGCGCTGCGCGGCGCGTAAGGCGTCGAGACGCGGAATTGAATGTAAACGCCGAACAGCCATTTCCCCAGCGTCGTTCCCACCGCCGCCATCAACAGCGCTTCGATCGGAATCCACGTCAACGTGATGAACACCGGTGCTATCAGCGGATTGCTGATGATTTGAAAAAGTCCCTGCGGCAGAACGTTGAATTTGGCCATCTCATAGAGCGGAAAAAGCAGCAGCCATCCCCACAAAGCGTAATCGAACAGCCGCGCCAGCGCGCGCCGCCAGAGATGGGGATAACTGGTTCGCCCGATTCGCCCGCGCTCCAATTCCACCAGACGCAGTTGAAACACCCAACTCGGGTCTTCCGTCAGGAAGTTGCTTCCCAGAAAAATGGTTTGCCGCCGACGCCAGCCTTTGATGACTTCTTCGTCGGGCGTTCCCGACAATTCAAAATCTTTTTCCTTGCGGCGTTGTCCCTGCCGCCAACCGATGCTGTAAAGCAGAATCACCAACAGCGCTCCGGCAATCCACACCCAACTCTGATCGATCTCGAATGACTTGAAGGAAAATTCCCAAACCACGTAAAGCAACGCGCCGATCAACAGCGTCGTCAAGCCGGCCATCAAGCCTTGAAAAATCAGCGAGTGCGAATAGCCGATGTTTTCGGTGAGCACCGGATGATAATGTTGCGTCGTCGGCGGCGGCGGAATACTTTTCGGCGTCGCGTCAACCATCGATACGGGAATGCCTGTCGATCCTGCCGGCCTCTTGCCCGAGCCGGGACCTTGCTCTCTGACTAGATCCGCTGCCGAGGGCGGCGCAGTTGCCAAGCGCGGAGGCGGCGACGTCGGCAGACGCGGAGGCGGCATGGTTGCCAAGCGTGGAGGCGGCACTTGCAGACCGAGATCGGCGCGCTCCGGCACCAGTTCCAGATTCGACACGGGCTTCGGCGCAGCATCTGCCTCCAGCGCCGTCACCAATCGCACTGCGCCTGTCTCATCGACATCGGGACCCAGCGGTTGCGCCAGTTTTCCTTCTGCCGCTTGCCGCAAAACAAACTCGATACGTTTGTCTTCGCTGGAGTTCGATAAGCTCCACTCGGCATCGTACAACTTGCGCCGATTGTTGTCGTTCAGAATCTGACTCGCTTGGTTGTAAAAGCGAAGCGAATCTTCCAACACGCCGAAATTATCGCGCGCCTTTTTGTAGTTCTCGCGCAACGTTTGGCGCAACGCATGACTGACCTCGCGGTCAGACGCTGTCTCTGCCAACCCCAATGCGCTGTAAATGGACGCTTGTTTTGTCGCCATAATTTCACCAATAGCTTGATTCTACTCTTGCTTCCTCTTTTCGTGCCCTGTTTCCCGCAAGGCGATAGACGTTTATCATGGGCGACGAACGTTTCCGATTTTTTACGATCTATGCCGTTATTTTTGTTTCGCATTTTTCCCATGCCCTTGCTCGGGGATTTTGCTCGGCTTGTGGCATGCCGCCGTCTGCGCTATGATGACGGTTTAAGGTTCGCTCAAAGCCGCTTCGCGCTGCCCCGCTTCCGCTTTTCCATGCTCCGCATTTTTTCGACCCGCTTTCTGTTGACTCGTATTTTCCTATCCGCCTGCTTCGCGTTTTTCTCCGGATGGGCGGCTTTCAGTCAGGCAGTTCCGCTCACAGAGCCGTTAGACGAACCGGAAACTGCCGTTCCGGCTCCGGCACTGTCGCCTTCAAAGTCACCGCCTTCAAAATCTTCGGCCTCGAAAGAATCCGAACCGTCCAGCCCTTTCGTTCAACCTTCCGCTGATTTTGTCTGCCCGCATGCCAACAAAGTCAGCGCCATCGAGTGCTTTCTGGATGGCGTCGAACACTTCTACACCGTTTGCCGGCAAGTCAAAGCCATTGAGTTGCTCGAATTCGGCTTCGACCACGCCGAAGAAGGGGCGAACGGTTTGAAAAGCGAATTCTGTCGCCGCAAGCAAAAAGCCAGCTTGCCGCCGTATCTCGACGCGGCCTTGCACGAAGCGCAAGCAATGTCGTCGTGCGAAGCGGCGCGCGCGTTGGACGACTTGTATGTGGTCTGGAATGCCGCGATGACGGGGCTTCGCCAATACCCCGGCGACACCGAAGCCGAATACCGGCAACGGATCGCCGTACCCTACTCCGCTTTTGCCGCCTACCGTCAACAAATACGCGACACGCTGACCGCCGCCGCCAACCAGCAGCCCGCGCAAAGCTGCCCCGATCTGACGGCCTTCACGCCTTGACCACAATCTTGTCTGTCCCGCCGCTCTCCGACATCACCGCCGTTTTCTCCGAAGACGGCCCGTTGGCGCAACATCTGCCGGGTTTTCGCTCACGTCCGGGTCAACAAGCGATGGCGCACACCATCGCCGAAGCCATCCGCGAACGCCGTTGCCTGATCGCCGAAGCCGGCACCGGCACCGGCAAAACGTTCGCTTACCTGGTTCCGGCGCTGATGGAAGGCGGCAAAGTCATCATTTCCACCGGCACCAAAACATTGCAGGATCAGCTTTTTGAACGCGACCTGCCGCTGGTGCGGGACGCACTGAAACTGCCGTTATCGGTCACCTTACTCAAAGGGCGTAGCAATTATTTGTGTCTGCACCGGATTGCTCAAGCGCAACACGAAGACCTGTTTCCCTCGAAACAGGACGCCCGACACCTGAAAGCCATCGTCTCGTTCGCGCGCACCACAACGCGCGGCGACCGCAGCGAACTTGCCAACATTCCCGACCACGCCGGAATCTGGCCGCTGGTCACTTCGACCCGCGACAACTGCCTCGGCACTCATTGCGCGTACTTCGACGATTGCTTCGTGATGAAAGCACGCAAAGAAGCGTTGGACGCCGATGTAGTCGTGATCAACCACCATCTGTTTTTCGCCGATGCGCTGTTGCGCGAAGAGGGCTTGAACGAATTGCTGCCCGCCTGCAACACTGTGATTCTCGACGAAGCGCATCAATTGCCCGACATCGCCACCGTTTTTTTCGGCGATCGCATCGGCGGCGCGCAATTACTTGAACTGGCGCGCGATGCCGAAATCGCCATCCGCACCAACGCCAATGATCTCGCCGAACTGCTTGCCCGCATCGACCGGCTGGCGCCGGCGATCCGGCAACTGCGTCTGGCCGCCGGAGAATTTCCGGGCAAGTTTCCCGCTTCGCGGCTTCTGTTGTTACCGGCTTTTGCCGAAGCGCTGCAAACGTTGACGAAAATACTCGATGAAACCGCCTCCGACTTGGGAACCGTCGCCGAGCGCAGCGAAGACCTCGGCATGATCGCCGCCCGCGCGCAAACCTTGTCGCGCGCGCTGCAACAATGGTGCGAGATCGATGAAACTGCCGACGAAGAGAACGAAGACAAAGCGCCGCTGGTTCGTTGGGCTGATATTTCGCCGCGCGGTTGGCAATTGCACGCATCGCCGCTGTCGGTTGCGCCGATCTTTCGGAACTTCATCGAAAATTCGGCACGAAGTTGGATTCTAACTTCCGCGACCTTATCGGTCGCCGGACAATTCACCCACTACCAGCACGAATTGGGATTGGAGAGCGCCCAGACCGCGCGTTGGGACAGCCCCTTCGACTACGAACATCAGGCGCTTTTGTATGTGCCGACGGGATTGCCGCTGCCGAATTCAAAAGAACACACCGACGCCGTGATCGACGCCGCGTTGCCGGTGCTGACGGCAAGCCGTGGCCGCGCGTTTTTATTGTTCACAACATACCGCGCGTTGCAACATGCACACCAGCGATTGCAAACGGCTTTTGTCGAACGCGCTTGGGACTGGCCGCTGCTTGTTCAAGGCGAGGCTTCGCGCTCGGAACTGCTGGAACGTTTTCGCATGGAAAAAAATGCTGTGCTGCTCGGCGCCGCCAGCTTCTGGGAAGGCGTTGACGTGGCCGGCGACGCCTTGTCACTCGTGATCATCGACAAACTGCCCTTCGCGCCGCCCGACGATCCGCTGCTCGCCGCCCGCCTCGAACATCTGAAAAAAAACGGCGGCGAACCATTCCGCGATTGGCAATTACCGCAAGCAGCCATCAGCCTTAAACAAGGCGCCGGTCGTTTAATTCGTACCGAAACCGACTACGGCGTGCTGATGATTACCGATCCGCGCCTCGTCGAAAAAGCTTACGGCAAACGCCTGTGGCGCAGCTTGCCGCCGATGAAACGAACGCGAGAACTGGAAGAAGTGGTGGCGTTTTTTGAAGACGAGAATCAGCGAGCGCAGCCAGGATAAACTACAGCATCTTTAGAGAAAGCTAACGTGAAGCTAACCGGCTGTCTGTACTAAGCATGGCATAGCTTTATAGGCTGCCAACCGTGGATTTGAAGCGCGCGCGGTGTTTTTCCCTCGACGCCAACTCGCTAACTAAGAACGTGAGGCATTCCAACGTATCCGTTGCTTTCGCGAGGCACTCAGCTTCGGACAGAGAATGAACACCTTCACTCAAAACTTGATAGAGCCTTCCTAGAGGGTTTAAGCCATCGGGCTTTAGGTGGCTAGGTAATACGCTGTTTGCGATCTCGATCCTTTCTCTCATTAATGGGTTTCTTCTCAGTTCGGCAATTGCGTCAAGTGTTGGCTGGTCGCCTGAAGATTGTGCATCTTGTTGAACAAGATCAAGAAGGCGGTCGATATTTTTTTCGACTACTCTGCGGAAATACGCGAACGCCCCGACGCCGTACCCGTGGTGCAGGCATATTGTAGCTTTCTCGTAATTGTCAGCGTCTTCCTTCAAGAACCTTTGGAGAGTTTTGTTTCTAACCAGCTTCAAGCGCGGTAACTCGCCGCACTTTTGAAGGCGAATGTTTTCTTCACCTAATTCTTGCTCAACCCAATATTCGCGATGCTCCTTTTTGCAAGTGACACAAGAAAATTTAAAGAATAATGGGCTGGATTTCATCTCAGCGAGTGAAACACTACCACCGCCTCTTGTACATTGACATAGAAACGTACGTTGCTTGTTGCAGGCATCACAATAGGTATCAATTTGGCCGATACACAGGCTGCTACGATTTACCAATGGTCTCTTGAATTCGTACCATGAGTACAACGGCGCTGTTTCAAGGAACAACTTGATATCCGCTTCAGTAAGCACTTTCAAGGAAACAGACATAACGATTCTTTTGAGAAATTAACGGATAAGTTAGCTCGCCTACCATAGGCGGGTCAACTGCCAAGTTAAGCGGTTTGTCGGATGAGCTATTCAGAAAGCCGCCTGACTAAACTATAGTAGTGCATAGCGATCAATATACCATGGCCACGGCAAAAAGAGCGTCACGACTCCCATAAATGCCGCAAGCCTCGTAAGTAGGATGAGCGGAGAGAATCCCAACAATTGAGGCATTGACCCGTCGTCACCTATAGGCACGGTTTTTTGTTTCCCTTGAAGCCGCCGAGCATCGCAGGACAGCGCCGAAACAGGGCGAGAGATGTTCGAGCGATCCTCTGTTTTTTTCAGGATCGCGATTTCTCGAGCCCCGGCGCTATCCGAGAAGCGCAGGGAACCCGCGTAGCAGGCAGCGGAATGGGGAAGGTTTCTTTGGCGCGGTGGTACCTCGAATAAAAGCGTTGCGTTTTCAGCTTCCGAGCAACGCAAAATGGATTCTGCGGCTCCGCTCCGCTCCGCGCAGGAT
>JAITBX010000119.1 GCA_031283405.1 Burkholderiales bacterium
TTTTTTTTTTTATTTCCTTATTGCAGTCATTGCAGCACGACCTCGTCGAACACGAGCTCTTCCGGAAGCATCTCCCGCTGAAGATACCCTGTGCGCTGCATGAAGGCAACAAACTCCGCCAGACCGCGCACCTCGCTGCCGTAGGCGGAGCCTTCGGCCTGCATTTCGGCCAGCAATTCTTCGCTGATCCGGCTTTTGTCGAACGCAAAATTTTCATACTCTTGAGTGTCGGCCATGCGCCCGACGCGATCGTGTTCCTTGACGAGTTGATAGCAAGCGCGCACACGCGTAGCGTCCACATTTTTCTGCGGCGCGAAACGATCCTTGATGACTTTGAACACGGCATCGTAGGAGGGCAGCAGGAACACCAGCATCACCATGCCGCGCGCGCCGGGCGCGATGATGAATTGATCGTCCGTTTCTTCCAGATGGTGCAGGTATTCGCGGTAATACTCGGTCTTGCTATGCTTCTGACAACCGATCGCGGTGTACAGTTCGGATGTGGTTTTGTGCGGCAGAATTTCGCGCAACCATTCAACCGTAGCGGCGGGCAGCGGCGCATAGACCATGAAATAGGCGCGGTTGAATCCGAAGACGATGCTGGCGTCGCTGAATTCGGTGAGGCAGGCATCGACGAACAATTCGCCGGAATCGCTGCGGCTGATCGGTAACAGAAACGGATAGACGCCATCGGGCAGACGCAACTTGCCGACGATCCAGGCCGATTTGTTGCGGTAAAAAACTTCGTTGTAAATTTCGAGCACGCCTTTTTTCAAAGCGTCCTGACCGAAGCGGCGATCGAGCGCGGCGGTGATGTCGGCGATGTCGCGCGGCAAATCTTCCCACGGCAGACGCAACGGCGAGTTGCGCAGAATCACGCGCAAGCGTTCTTCGACGCCGGCGGACAGCGGAAAGTTGATCGAAATGGGGCGCGGCAATTCGCGGCGGCGGCGTTCGGGTTGCGAACTGAACACGAACATTTTGTCCGGCGCCAGATCGCGGTGCGAAAACAAACGGCAATACACCGAATTGAAAAAACTTTCGGCGATTTCGAATCGCGGATAATGCGGCAGCAGCGTGGTGTAGTAATCTTTGACGCGCGAAAAAAAACCGGCATCGTGGCACAACTCACCAGCCATGCGCCGGATCAATTCCACCGACAGTTCGACATGGTGATCGTACAAGTGCATCCGTTGTTTCAGCGCATCCTGAACAGCGTGCCAAGCGGCGTCTTCAAAACGTTGTTGCGCGCCGGAGGTGATTTCGAGAAAGCGGCCATATTGCGCGTCGAAACCTTGCAAGATGGTGTGCGCGACCAGCGTTTCCAGTTGGGCGGAAGCGGTGGCGGCAGAAGGAGGGGCAACGGGATTGTTCATGATCTGCGTTCAGAGCTAAAACGTTGACGCTTCCGAGGCGCAATTCGTGATTTTATTCTTTGTCCCCACTGCCCCCATCCCAACCTTCCCCCAGAGGGGGAAGGCGCCACATTCCCTCTCCCTTTGGGGGGGGATGGGGGCAGTAGCGCAAGAATGTTCACGATTAAATCAAAATCGCTCCAGAATGCAGCCACTTTCACACTACTTCCCGTCCCCGCGCAGGCGAGGACGGGAAGGTGCAAAGGTTTCGCAAGAAACGCGCTTCGATCAGTGGAATTGTTCTTCTTCGGTCGAGCCGGTCAGCGCCTTGACGCTGGAAGTGCCGCCTTGAATCACGGTGGTCACATCGTCGAAGTAACCGGCGCCGACTTCCTGCTGATGCGATACGAAGGTATAACCTTCTTCGCGCGCTTTGAACTCCGGCTCTTGCACCATGTTGACGTAGTGCTTCATGCCTTCGCCGCGCGCGTAAGCGTGGGCAAATTCAAAGGTACGATACCAGTTGACGTGGATACCGGCCAGCGTGATGAACTGATACTTGTAACCCATCGCGGCCAATTCGTCCTGGAACTTGGCGATGGTTTTGTCGTCGAGATTCTTCTTCCAGTTGAACGACGGCGAGCAGTTGTACGACAGCAATTTGGTCGGATGCTTGGCGAGCACGGCTTGCGCAAATTCACGCGCAAAGCCGAGATCGGGCGTGCCGGTTTCGCACCACACCAAGTCGGCGTAAGGCGCGTAAGCGACGCCGCGGCTGATCGCTTGTTCCAAACCGTTCTTGACGCGGTAGAACCCTTCTTGCGTGCGTTCGCCGGTGAGGAAAGGTTTGTCGTTGGCGTCATGGTCGCTGGTCAAGAGATTGGCGGCTTCGGCGTCGGTGCGCGCCAGCACGATGGTCGGCACGCCGCACACGTCCGCCGCAAAACGCGCGGCGATCAATTTCTCGATGGCCTCCTGCGTCGGTACCAACACTTTGCCTCCCATGTGGCCGCACTTCTTGACGGCGGCGAGCTGGTCTTCAAAGTGAACGCCCGACGCGCCCGCGCCGATCATGTTCTTCATCAATTCAAAAGCGTTCAGCACGCCGCCGAAACCGGCTTCGGCGTCAGCGATGATCGGCAGGAAATAATCGATGAACCCTTTGTCGCCGGGGCCGACGCCACGGCTCCATTGAATTTCATCGGCGCGCTTGAAGGTGTTGTTGATGCGACGCACCATCGTCGGTACTGAGTCGTAAGCATACAACGACTGATCGGGGTACATGGTTTCGGACGTGTTGCCGTCGGCGGCGACTTGCCAGCCCGACAGATACACCGCTTCCAAACCGGCCTTCGCTTGCTGCATGGCCTGACCGGCGGTGATGGCGCCGAAAGCGTTGACGTAGCCTTTCTTGGCGCCGCCGTGAATCAGCGCCCACAGCCTTTCGGCGCCACGCTTGGCCAGCGTGTAATCCAGCGCGACGCTGCCGCGCAACCGCACCACGTCGGCGGCGGTGTAGCCGCGCTTGACGTTTTTCCAGCGCGGATTGGTGGCCCAGTCTTTTTCCAGCGCCTGGATTTGTTCGTTACGGGACTGCGACATAGTGATGCTCCTTATTGTAAAAGTCAGATGTTAAGGTAAAAATAAAAAATCAAGCCAAAAGTTCATAACCGGGCAACGTCAGGAAGTCGATCAACTCATCCTGCGTGGTGATGCGGTGCAACAAAGCAGTGGCTTCGGTAAAGCGGCCGCTGCAAAAACGATCATCGCCCAATTCACGGCGAACAACCGCGGCTTCTTCCGCCAGCATCTTCTCGAACAGCGCCGGAGTGACTTGTTCGCCGTTGTCGAGCGTTTTGCGGTGGCGGATCCATTGCCAGATCGACGTGCGCGAAATTTCGGCAGTGGCGGCGTCCTCCATCAAGCCGTAAATCGGGACGCAACCGGTACCGGAAATCCACGCTTCGAGATATTGTAACGCGACGCGGATGTTGGCGCGCATTCCGGCGTCAGTGCGGTCGCCGGCGCAGGGCTCCAGCAGCATGGCGGCGGTCGTCGGCGGATCGTTTTCGCGCAGTACATGGAGTTGGTTACGGTGTTCGCCGAAGCATCTCTCGAACACCGGCATGACGACATCGGCCAGACCCGGATGCGCGATCCAGGTGCCGTCATGGCCGTTGCCGGCTTCCCGTTCCTTGTCGGCGCGAACCTTGTCATTCACCCAAGCGTTGCGCTCGGCATCCTTGCTCGGAATGAACGCCGCCATGCCGCCCATCGCAAACGCGCCGCGACGGTGACAGGTTTTGATGAGCAGCTTCGAGAAAGCGCTCAGGAACGGCTTTTCCATCGTGACGACTTGGCGATCGGGCAACACGCGGTCGGGATAATTCTTCAGCGTTTTGATGTAGCTGAAAATGTAATCCCAGCGACCGGCATTCAGCCCGACGATGTGATCGCGCAGGGAATGCAGAATTTCGTTCATCTGAAAAACGGCAGGCAGCGTTTCGATCAGGATCGTCGCTTTGATCGTGCCGCGCGGCAGACCGTAGCGATCTTCGGCGAAGCTGAACACCTCGCCCCACCAGCCCGATTCTTTGTACGACTGCGTTTTCGGCAGATAGAAATAGGGGCCGCTGCCCTTGTCGAGAAGTTTGCGATGATTGTGATGAAAATACATCGCAAAATCGAACAGCCCGCTCGGAATCGGCTTGCCTTGCCACAGCACATGTTTTTCCGACAGATGGTGACCGCGCACGCGGCACATCAGCACAGCCGGCTTTTCTTTCAGCGCGTACTGTTTTCCGCTCGCGGGGTCGGTGAAAGCGATGGTGCCGTTGACTGCATCGCGCAGATTCACCTGCCCTTCAATCACCTTGTCCCAGGCGGGCGCCAGAGAATCCTCGAAATCCGCCATGAAAACCTTGACGTTGGCGTTCAGCGCGTTGATAACCATCTTGCGGTCGGTCGGGCCGGTGATCTCGACGCGGCGATCCATCAGGTCGGTCGGAATGCCGCGAATTTTCCAATCGCCGTCACGAATGGCTGCAGTGTCAGGCAGAAAATCCGGCAGGTTGCCTTCATCAATCTTCGCTTGCACGACGCGCCGCGCCGCCAGCAGCGCATCGCGCGCCGGCGTAAAACGTTGCACCAGCTCCCCCAAAAACGCCATCGCGTCGTTGGTCAAAATTTCTTTTTCGGCGCTGCTCCGAATGGGCGCGGCCAAAGTCAAGCCTATATCTTGCGACATCATTTCTCTCCTTTAACAAGGCGTTCGCCGGCGGCGAACACGGGTTTCAGATAAAACAGCTCAAGCCGGGATTCGAGATAAAAACCCCCAAGCTCTGCAGAATGACGCAGGGTCGCGTGATAGAGGGGTCCCTTGTGGGGAGACGAGGCAACGGCAAGCGCGGATATGCCAACCCCGACCTATAATCATAAAGCAAATACAGCAAAGAAAAAACCCTGTTGAGAGAATGTCAAAGCAAAAACCAAAGCTCAAACCGGAGAAGGCGGAAGAAATGTTACTGCTATGGCGGCGTAATGGTTTTGCCGTTGGGGGAGGCGTTTTCTAAATAGAACACGGCCAAGAAAATCGCGCCTGGGGAGCGTGTCATCATAGCCTATGGCGAAGCCATAGATGAAATGCGCCTTTGGCGCTGAAATGCTTGCCAATCAATTCCAAATTAAATCAGCGTATCCCTAAACCAAAACTGTCCTAAACCCGAACAAAAACGAGGTCGAAAACCTCGTGCCCCAAACGCAAACCGCGCGTCTCGAATTTCGTTTGCGGTCGCGTAGCGGGGCGAGGCGTGAAGCGGGCGGCGGTGTTTTTCAGCAGCGGTTCGGCGCTCAGCGTCGCCAACACTTCTTCGGCGTATTCCGCCCAGTCGGTGGCGATGTGCAGAGTGCCGCCGAGCGACAAGCGCAAGGCCAGTACGTGAATGAACGGCGCTTGTAGCAAGCGGCGCTTGTGATGCCGTTTCTTCGGCCACGGGTCGGAAAAAAAAACATGAATGCCGGCCAGCGACGAGGCGGCGATCATGTGCTCCACCACCTCAACAGCGTCGTGCTGAATGATGCGCAAGTTTGTCAACTGCGCGGCCTTTTGCAAAAGACTGCCGACGCCGGGGCTGTGCACTTCAATCGCAATGAAGTTCTGTTCGGGGTGCGCGGTGGCGATGTGCGCGGTCGTCTCGCCCATGCCGGAACCGATTTCGAGAACGGTGGGCGAGTGACCCAAACCCGGGCGATCAAACACCGTATTAAAATCCAGCAAAGATTTTTGGAACGGCAAACAAAAGCGCGCGCCTAGCGTTTCAATCGCCTGCTGTTGCCCCGGCGTGATTCGCCCTTGACGAAGAACATAGCTGCGAATCGGGCGAGGAATGTTATCGGACATGAGTTGATTCAGATGGTTATATTTCTGGCTCCCCTCTCCCTGCGTGGGAGATGGATAAGGGTGAAGGGGTTATTCGCCGACAAATGAAGCAGCGCCTCGTTGTGATTCGTGTGCTCACCATCGCCTACGCTTGCCGATAAAGTACCAACAACATTCTAAGCAAGGCGAACGCATAAAAGAAAGCATAGGCGCAGAGAAATATTTTTGTTTGCAGATTTTTTCTAAACAAAACACCGAGCGGAATTTCCCTAAAGTCCACGATATTGTTTCTCTCGATAATTCTGTAATAAACTAAAAGCAGCGACCAAAGCAACAACAGTACAAGCAACCATATCGCTTCAACGCCGCAAAGCACAAGCAACCCTAACATCAAAGAAAGAAGTATTGTGACTACTCCCAAAGCGTTTATTTTTTGAATTTGCGCAAACCCCACCGGAAAATAGACACTCATTCCGGCCAGAAAGATCAAGAGAGAAGAAAAATAAATGTTTTTCATACAACTCCTAATAGCAAATTTTTGCCCTGCCGGGCGAGCCCGGCGCGGTAGAGCAGAGAGTGAAGACATCACATTGAAAAAAGCAAGCGTTGCAATGTGCGGGCGACCACAGGTCGCCCCTACATTTGATTCCTGATGCCCGATCCCTGATTCCTGAATCACTGGCAAGTGCACACCAAATGCCGATCGCCATAGACGTTGTCGATGCGCGCGACCGGCGGCCAGTATTTGTCGGCTTTCAGCGACGCCAGCGGATACGCCGCTTGTTGGCGCGAGTACGGATGCGGCCATTGGTCGGCGCAAACCATCGCGGCGGTGTGCGGCGCATTCTTCAGCGGGTTGTCGCGTTTGTCCATCGCGCCGTTTTCAATCGCGTGAATTTCTTCGCGGATGGCAATCATCGCGGCGATGAAGCGATCAAGCTCGGCTTTCGATTCGCTTTCGGTCGGCTCGACCATCAGTGTGCCGGGCACCGGAAAGCTCATCGTCGGCGCGTGGAAGCCGTAATCCATCAAGCGCTTGGCGACATCTTCGGCTTCGACATCGGCGCTCGCTTTGAGCGGGCGGAGGTCGAGAATACATTCGTGTGCGACGCGACCGTCGGCGCCAGTGTAAAGTACAGGATAATGTTCCTCCAATTTTCGCGCGATGTAGTTGGCGGCGAGAATCGCCGTTTCGCTGGCGGCGGTGAGACCGTCAGGCCCCATCATCGTCAGATACATCCACGAGATCGGCAGAATCGAGGCGCTACCGAACGGTGCTGCCGAAACAACATTCGCGGCGTTGCCGAGCAAACGATGTCCAGGCAAGAACGGCGCGAGATGTTTTTTGACGCCGACCGGGCCGATGCCGGGGCCGCCGCCGCCGTGCGGGCTCGCAAAAGTTTTGTGCAGGTTCAGATGCGAAACGTCGGCGCCGAAATCGCCGGGCGCCGCCAGTCCGACGAGCGCGTTCAGATTGGCGCCGTCGATGTACACTTGACCGCCGCAACGGTGAACGATCTCGCAGACTTTGCGGATCGCCGTTTCAAACACGCCATGCGTTGACGGATAGGTAATCATCGCGGCCGCCAAAGTGTCGGCGTGTTCGGTCGCGCGCGCTTCAAGATCGGCGAGGTCGATGTTGCCGTCGCTGTCGCAGCGAACGGCGACGACTTGCATGCCCGCCATGTGCGCCGACGCCGGATTGGTGCCGTGCGCCGAGGTTGAGATCAGGCAGATGTTGCGTTGCGCGTTGTTGCGCGAAGCGTGATACGCGCGAATCGCAAGCAGCTCCGCGTATTCGCCTTGCGCGCCGGAATTGGGTTGCAACGAGAAAGCGTCGTAGCCGGTGATGGCACACAAACGTTGCGACAAATCGTCGATCAGCGCGTGGTAACCCTGTGCCTGTTCTTTGGGCGCAAACGGATGCAGCTCAGCGAATTGCGGCCAAGTGATCGGCAGCATTTCGCTGGCGGCGTTCAATTTCATCGTACATGAGCCGAGCGGAATCATCGTGCGATCAAGCGCCAGGTCTTTGTCGGCGAGACGGCGCAAGTAGCGCAACATTTCGGTTTCGGTGTGATAACGATTGAAAACGGCTTTTTGCAGGTACGGCGTTTTTCGTTGCAGCGCCGGAGGAATCGCATCGACGTGACTGCCGAGCGCGGCGCGCAACGTTTCTTTGGCCATTGCCAGTTTTTCTTTCGACAGCGCGAACGAAAACGCTTCGAGAATGATTTCGAGATCGGTGGCAGTGGTGGTTTCGTCGAGCGAAATGCCCAACGCGCTGGAGTCGATCTCACGGAAATTCATGCCGTGCTTGCGGGCGCTGGCGTGCAGATCGGCCAGTTCGCCACCACCGGGCGTGACGGTCAACGTGTCGAAGAACAAAGTGTTGACGATGGCGGCGTCGAGTTTTATCAGCGCCGCTTTCAACGCGCCGGTGAAATGGTGAATGCGCGTGGCGATGGCGCGCAGGCCGTGCGGGCCGTGATAAACGGCGTACATTCCGGCCAGCACCGCCAGCAACACTTGCGCGGTGCAAATGTTCGATGTCGCTTTTTCGCGGCGGATATGTTGCTCGCGTGTTTGCAGCGCCAACCGGTACGCCAGCGCGCCTTGCGCATCGACCGAAACGCCGACCAGCCGTCCGGGCATCGAGCGTTTCAGCGCGTCGCGCGTCGCCAGAAAACCGGCGTGTGGCCCGCCGTAACCCATCGGCACACCGAAACGCTGAGCGCTACCGACAACAATATCGGTGCCCCAAACGCCGGGCGCTTCGATCAACGTCAGCGCCAGCAAATCAGCAGCGACGATCAACTTGCCGCCGCGCGCGTGTACCGCTTCGGCCAACGCTTTGTAATCGTGCAAACCGCCGTCCGCCGCCGGAATTTGCAGCAGCGCCGCAAAAGCGTCAGTGTTCGCCGCTGCCGACGCAGGGCCGACAACAACGCGAATACCCAACGGCGCGGCGCGCGCCAGAATGACATCGCGCGTTTGCCGGAACACATCGTCGGCGACAAAGAAGGTCGTCGATTTCGAGGAGCCTGCCCGCAGCGCCAGCGTCATCGCTTCGGCGGCGGCGGTGGCTTCGTCGAGCATTGAAGCGTTGGCGATGTCCATTCCGGTCAAGTCACAAATCATCGTTTGAAATGTCAGCAACGCTTCCAGACGCCCCTGCGAAATTTCCGGCTGGTACGGCGTATAAGCGGTGTACCACGCCGGATTTTCGAGAATGTTGCGCAATAGCACGGCAGGCGTGTGTGTGCCGTAGTAGCCCTGGCCGATAAAAGATTTCATCAAAACATTTTTGTCGGCCAACACGCGCAACTGCGCCAGCGCCGCTTCTTCGCTGAGTGCGGGCGGCGCAGCCAGCGGCGCTTTGTTTCGGATGTTTTTGGGCACGGCGGCGTTAATCAACGCCGCGCGCGAAGGGACGCCGATAGCGTCGAGCATTTCGGCCTGTTCGGCGGCGGAGGGGCCGATGTGGCGGTGGGCAAAGGCGGTATGAGACATGGGCGTGGCCTGTGATCGTGTGTTTTGAAATGAAAACAAGTATAGCGATAAACGCGCAAATGTTATCCGATTTCCTTCGCGTAAGCGGCGGCATCGAGCAACGCATCAGACGCTTTTTTATCCGCAGGCTGAAGCCGGAAGAGCCAGGCGTCGTAAGCGTTTTGATTGATGAGTTCCGGCGAAGTTTTCACAGCTTCGTTCTGCGCGGTGACGACACCGGCAACCGGCGCGTAAACATCGGACGCGGCTTTCACCGATTCGACGACAGTACAGGCTTCGCCCGCCGCCAACGTGCGCCCGACCTCGGGCAGTTCGACGAACACGAGATCGCCGAGCGCGTCTTGCGCGTGATCGGTGATGCCGACCGTCAACGCGCCGTCGGCTTCGCGGCGAATCCATTCGTGACTGGCGGTGTATTTGAGATCGGTGGGTGTGCGGCTCATGGCAGAAAATCCTTTATTGAAAAAATCAGACAGAAAAACGAAAAGAAAAGAGCAAAGAAAACTCAAACGTCGATCAACACTTTGCCCTGTTTGGCAAACGGCGGTTTGACGACGCGCGCTTTCAACTGCTTGTCGCGCACGGCGACGAAAACCGTGTCGTCCTCCTGCACTGCGTCCGGCACACGCGCCAGCGCGATTGCGCGGGTCAGCGTCGGACTGAAAGTGCCGCTGGTGATTTCGCCGTCGCCGTGGCCGGTGTGAACGGCTTGGTGCGCGCGCAACACGCCGCCGCTGTCGAGAAGCAGCAAACCGACGAGGTGACGCGCGGGAGGGTGCGCCAACAGCGCGGCCTTGCCGACGAAATTGCGCGAAGCGTCTTTGAAATCGACCGTCCACGCCAACCCTGATTCGAGCGGCGACACGGTTTCATCCATGTCCTGTCCGTAGAGATTCATCCCCGCTTCGAGGCGCAGCGTGTCGCGGGCGCCGAGGCCGCACGGGCGCACGCCGACAGCGCGAAGCTGTTGCCACAGCACCACGATGGCCTCATGCGGCGCGATGATCTCGAAGCCGTCCTCGCCGGTATAGCCGGTACGCGCGATGAAAAATGTGGCAACGGTTATGGCTGAAAAAGGGTTCAGTCCGGCGGTGGCCGGTTTTATTTCCGGCAACACTTGCCAAACGCGATCACGGGCGCTTTGCCCCTGGACGGCGAGAATGCCGAGATCGTCGCGGCGGCGGAGGGTAAGCGTGGGCGCGTGTTTGTCGCGAAGTTGCTCGAACCACGCCACATCCTTATCGGCGGTGCCGGCATTGACGACGATTCTGAAAAACGATTCGTCGATGAAATAAACGATCAAATCGTCGAGAACATGACCGTCGTCGCGCAGCAGGCAGGAATAAAGCGCCCGCCCCGGCGTTTTCAGTTTTTCGACATCGTTGGCCAGCGCGTAGCGAAGGAAAGCGCGCGCGCCGTCGCCTTTCAGATCGAGCACCACCATGTGCGACACATCGAACATGCCGGCGTCGCGGCGCACGGCGTGATGTTCCTCGATCTGCGAGCCGTAATGAACCGGCATGTCCCAGCCGCCGAAGTCCACCATTCGCGCCGAGGCCTCCCGATGGAGGAGATTCAAAGCTGTTTTCTTGAGCACGGTCAACCCTTTATTCTTGCGCGAGGTGCGCGAAAAAAGACAGCTTAAAGCCATCATCGCAAGCTGTCAAAACATGGCATCCTATAATACCCAAAAGGCTTTTGAAACGAGCAGCATGAAACGAATCAAACGATGGCTCAAATGGGGCATTCTGTGGCTGTTTCTGGCCGGATTCCTCTATCTTGGCTGGCTTTTCGCGCAAGTGGTCTGGTGGAATTATGCCGACCCGCGTGAAACGGCGGTCATGGCGGAGCGGCTGGCCGTGATGCGGGCGAAGAATCCGAGCGCGACCTTGCAACAGACATGGATGCCGTATGAGCGAATTTCAAAATCGCTGAAACTGGCCGTCGTCGCCGCCGAGGACGACCGCTTTCTCGACCACAGCGGTTTCGATTGGGAAGGGATGACGCAGGCGCTGGAGAAAAATCTCAAGCGCGGCAAAACCGTCGCCGGCGGCTCCACCATCAGCCAACAACTCGCCAAAAATCTGTTTCTGTCGAACCGGCGCAGCTACACGCGAAAAATGGAAGAAGCGATCATCACCGTGATGATCGAAACAGTGTGGAGCAAGAAACGCATTCTCGAAGTGTATTTGAACGTAGCCGAATGGGGAGAAGGCGTTTTCGGCGCCGAAGCGGCAGCGCGGCACTACTACGGAATCAGCGCCGCGCAACTGGATGACTCGCAAGCGACGCGGCTGGCCGTGATGCTGCCCAACCCGCGCAGCTACCAGAAAAATTTTCCGCCGCGCCTCGAAATCCACGCGCAACGAATCGAAAAGAGAATGCGGGCGTCGGAAGTGCCGTAAGTGGGGATCAGGAATCAGATGTAGGGGCGACCGTCCTCGGTCGCCCGCAAAAAAAATCACGGGACGCCGAGGGCGGCGCCTCCTACAAAAGCGATCCGCTCATCCTATCAGGTAAATTTTTCAAGGTCGGATGCCCCGATCCCAACCTTCCCCCACTCTCGCCGAAGGCGTTTTTACAACTTCTTTTTCAGCAACACATTCACTTGCGACGGGTTGGCTTTGCCGCGCGAGGCTTTCATGATTTGGCCGACCAGCGAGTTGAATGCTTTTTCTTTGCCGGCGCGGACTTCGGCGACGATCGCGGGATTCTGCGCCAACACATCGTCCACCATTTTTTCCAGCGCTGCCTCGTCGGAGATTTGTTGCAGGCTGCGTTCGGCGATGACCGCGTCAATGTCGTTCTTGCTGTCTTTTCCACTCTGCCACAACGCTTCAAACACCTCCTTGCCGCCTTTGTTCGACAAGGTGCCGTCCTGCACGCGCGTGACCAATGCCGCCAATTGTTGCGGCGAAATCGGCGCGTTTTCGATGTCGATTTCGTGACGGTTCAACGCCGCCGACAGTTCGCCGAGCATCCAGTTGGCAACGATCTTGGCGTTTGCTTTGCCGACGATGTTGGTCGCCGTTTCAAAGTAGCGCGCGAAGGCAAGGCTGGCAGTCAATTGTTCGGCGTCGTAAGCGGGCAGCACGTAATCGGCGATGAAGCGCGCCGCCATCGCTGCCGGCAACTCCGGCATCTCGCGCTGGACGCGCGCGATCCAATCGTCGCCGATCATGAGCGGCGGCAGATCGGGGTCGGGAAAATAGCGATAATCGTGCGCGTCTTCCTTGCTGCGCATTGAGCGCGTTTCGCCGATGTCGGGATCGAACAAGCGCGTTTCCTGAACAACTTTTCCACCGTCTTCGATCAATTCGATCTGACGGTGAACTTCAAACTCGATCGCTTTTTCCATGAAGCGAAAGCTGTTGAGATTTTTGATTTCGCAGCGTGTGCCGAGCGGCTCGCCGGAGCGGCGCACCGAAACGTTGGCGTCGCAGCGGAAGCTGCCCTCTTGCATGTTGCCGTCGCAAATGCCGATCCAGCGCACCAGCGCATGCAGCGCTTTCGCATAGACGACGGCTTCCTCGGCGCTCGCCATGTCCGGCTCGGTGACGATTTCGAGCAGCGGCGTGCCGGCGCGATTCAAGTCGATGCCGGTCATCCCGTGAAAATCTTCGTGCAGACTTTTGCCGGCGTCCTCTTCAAGATGCGCGCGCGTCAAGCGCACGGTTTTTTGTCCCGCTGAAGTGGTGATGGTCAAGCTGCCGCCTTGCACGACCGGCACTTCGTATTGGCTGATCTGATAGCCCTTCGGCAAATCGGGATAGAAATAATTTTTGCGGGCGAAGATGCTCGTGGTGTTGATCGTCGCGCCGACGGCCAGACCGAAACGAATCGCCCGCTCGACCGCGCCGACATTGGCGACCGGTAAGACGCCGGGCAGCGCCAGATCGACGGCGCACGCTTGCGTGTTCGGCGCGGCGCCAAACGCGGTCGAAGCGCCGGAAAACATTTTCGATTTGGTGGACAACTGCGCGTGCGTTTCCAGGCCGATGACGATTTCCCATTTACTCATGGTTCATTCCCTTCGGCGTCCGTTTGTGCCAATCCGTCGCTTGCTGAAAGCGATGCGCGATATTGAGCAGCCGCGCTTCCGAGAAGTAGGGGCCTTGCAACTGCATTCCGACGGGCAAACCGTTCGGAGCGAAACCGCAGGGGACCGACATTGCCGGCAATCCCGCCAGATTCGCGCCGATGGTGAAAATATCGTTCAGGTACATTTTGATCGGGTCTTGACTTTGCGCGCCGAGCAAGGGCGCGACAGTCGGCACGGTAGGGCCGAGGATCACATCGCACTGCGCGAACGCGGCTTGGAAATCGTCGGCGATCAAGCGCCGCACTTTTTGCGCTTTCAGATAATAAGCGTCGTAGTAGCCGTGCGATAAAACATAAGTGCCGACCAGAATGCGGCGCTTGACTTCATCGCCGAAACCTTCGGCGCGCGTTTTCTGGTACATATCGGACAAATCGTTGTATTGCGCGGCGCGATGACCGTAGCGCACACCGTCGAAGCGCGACAGGTTCGACGACGCTTCCGCCGGCGCCAGCACATAGTACGTCGGCACCGAATAGCCGAGGTTCGGCAGCGCTACCGGCACGGTCGTCGCGCCGAGCGCACACAGCTCGACCAGCGCCGCTTCAATGGCGGCCACCACCGGCGCATCGACGCCGTCGCCGAAAAAGACATCGGGCAAACCGATGCGCACGCCTTCAAGCGGCTTGGCCGATGGCGGTGTTGCCAACTCGCGGCTGTAATCTTCCTTCGGGCGCGGCAGCGAAGTGGCATCGCGGCCGTCGTGGCCGGCCATCGCGGTCAGCAGCAGCGCGCAATCTTCGGCGCTGCGCGCCATCGGTCCGGCCTGATCGAGGCTGGAGGCGAACGCCACCATGCCGTAGCGCGAGCAAATGCCGTAAGTCGGCTTGATGCCGGTGATGCCGCAGAAGGACGCCGGTTGGCGGATCGAGCCGCCCGTGTCGGAGCCGGTGGCCGCCGGCGTCAGCCCCGCCGCCACGGCGGCGGCCGAGCCGCCGGAACTGCCGCCCGGCACGGCGTCGGGCTGCCAGGGGTTGCGAACGACGCCGAAGAATGAGGTTTCGGTGCTGCTGCCCATCGCAAATTCATCCATCGCCGTTTTGCCGAGCAATACCGAGCCTGCTTGCTTCAAGGCGGTGACGATGTGGGCGTCGTAAGGGGCGACGAAGTTTGCCAGCATTTTCGACGAGCAAGTGGTGCGCAAACCTTCCGTCATGAACAAATCTTTTTGGGCGAGCGGAATGCCGAGGAGCGCCCCACTCTTTCCTTCCGCGCGGGCGGTATCCGCCGCTTTGGCGGCCGCGCGGGCGCCGTCGGGGTCAACGGTGACAAAAGCATTGAGCGTCGGCTGGGCGGCGGCGATTCGCGCCAGATAGGCCTCGGCCAGCTCAAGCGACGAGAATTGACGGGCGGTCAGTCCGGCGGAAAGCTCGGCCACGGTGGCGCGGGAGAGATCGGGCAAGATCATTCGATCACCTTCGGCACGAGGTAAAGACCGTCGGAAACGGCGGGCGCGGCCTGCTGATAATGGTCGCGGCGGTCAGGCTCGGCGACGCTATCCTTGCGCAGCGGCAAGGCCAGCGGCTGGGCGTGTGCCATCGGCGTCACCCCGGCGGTATTGATTTTGGACAAGGCGTCGATCATCTCGAAAATTGAATCGAGCTGCTGCTGCAAGCGCGGCAGCATGGCGTCGTCGATTTTGATGCGCGCCAGATAAGCGATCCGCTGAATTTCATTCTGTGAAAGTGCCATCAATCATTCCGTTCCCATGTTTGAAAAACTGTGCCGGCATTCCGTTCTCCTGAAGTTGACCGGCAAACCGGATAAAAAGAGAAAGGACGCACAGAAACAAAGGCAGATAGGTTATCATATGCGGCAACGCGAAGGCAGCCGGCAGAGTCATATCACGTCAACAAAGTTGGGCAGATGTTTTCCCGCCCGTTCGCGAGAACGACAAAGGCGTCGGCAGTTTTTGTTGCGCGCATCCGGTTTTCCGGCTTCATTTTCAGTAAAGTTTTTTGGGACACGCCATGTTCGGTTTTTTAGGACGATATTTCTCCAGCGACCTCGCGATTGATTTGGGCACTGCCAACACGCTCGTTTACATGCGAGGCAAGGGCGTGGTGCTCGACGAACCTTCGGTGGTCGCGCTTCGTCAGGATGGCGGCCCGCACGGCAAGACCACCATTCAGGCGGTCGGTGTTGCCGCCAAGCAAATGCTCGGACGCACGCCCGGCACCATTCAGGCGGTGCGGCCGATGAAGGATGGCGTGATTGCGGATTTTCGCGTCACCGAGAAGATGTTGAAAGAGTTCATCAAGAAAGCGCTGCAATCGCGCTTTCAGTTTTTTCCCAACTTGCGAATCATCATCTGTGTGCCGTGCGGCTCGACGCAGGTCGAGCGCCGCGCCATCAAGGAATCGGCGATCGAAGCCGGCGCCTCCAAAGTGCATCTGGTCGAAGAGCCGATGGCGGCGGCGATCGGCGCCAACTTGCCGATCTCGGAAGCGACCGGCTCGATGGTGGTGGACATCGGCGGCGGCACGACGGAAGTCGGCGTGATTTCGCTGGGCGGCATGGTCTATGCGGGCAGTGTTCGCGTCGGCGGCGACCGCTTCGACGAAGCCATCGTCAATTACATTCGCCGTAATTACGGCATGTTGATCGGCGAAATGACTGCCGAAGAAGTCAAGAAAAAAATCGGTTCGGCGTTTCCAGGTTCGGAAGTGCGCGAAATGGAAATCAAGGGACGCAATCTGGCCGAAGGCGTGCCGCGCAGCTTCACCGTATCGTCGAATGAAATTCTGGAAGCGTTGAGCGAGCCGTTGAACAGCATCGTTTCGGCGGTCAAAAGCGCGCTTGAACGCACGCCGCCCGAATTGGGCGCCGACATCGCCGACCACGGCATGGTGCTGACCGGCGGCGGCGCGTTATTGCGCGACTTGGATCGCTTGTTGATGGAAGAAACCGGCTTACCGGTCATCATCGCCGATGACCCGTTGACTTGCGTGGTGCGCGGCTGCGGACAGGCGATCGAGGACATCGACAAACTGTCCGCGATCTTCACTACCGACTAACCGACGCGGAGTCATGAACGGAGCCTTGACCCGTTACCCCAACGCTTCGCTTTTCGTTTGTTTCACGCGGTTGTGGGTGGTGACGCCCACATTGCCCACGCAGTATGTTTCATCTGACCTTCGTCCATGATTCCCGGTGAACCGCCTCCCTATCTGTATCGCGGCCCGTCGATTCTGGCGCGTTTCATTTTCTTTGCCTTGTTGTCGCTGGCGTTGCTGTTTGTTGATACCCGTTATCAGCATCTCGAAAAACTGCGCGCCGGCATCGCGACGGCGCTATATCCGTTGCAGCAGTTGGCGCGCTGGCCGCGAACGGCGGCGCAAAATGCTGGCGCGTACTTTGCCGACAAGATACGGTTGAGCGAAGAAAACGACGCCATGCGCTTGCAGCTTCTCGATCAGGGGCGTCTCATTCAGGAAGCACAAACCGCGCAACGGGAAAACGCCCAACTCAAAACCCTGTTGCAGTTGAAAGAGCAAACGCCGCGCAACACCCTCGCCGTCGAAATACTCTACGACACCCGCGACCCTTTCGTTCAAAAGATTACCGTTGACAAAGGACTGCTGCAAAACGTCAAGGAAGGCTCCGTCGTGCTCGATGCGCACGGCGTCGTCGGGCAAGTCACGCAAGTGACGCTGTTCACTTCGGAAGTGACGCTGCTAATCGAAAAAAATCACACCACGCCGGTGCAGATCGAGCGAACCGGAATGCGCAGCGTGCTTTACGGCATGGGCGTCGGTGTGCCGATGGAGCTGCGTTTCATTTCGCCGGCGACCGACGTTCGCGTCGGCGATCGTCTCGTCACGTCGGGATTGGGAAGCGTTTATCCGGCGGGATTGGCGGTTGCTACCGTGACCGCCATCGACAACGACACCGAACATTCATTCGCTCACATCACGGCGACGCCGGTTGCCGGCGTTATCAGCAGTCGCTATCTGCTCGTCGTCGAAGCGTTGGCGCCGCCGCCGATTCTGACGCTGCCGTCGGAGCAACCCAGAAACAAACCGGCGGAAAAGAAAAAACCCGAAGGAAAATCCGCCGGCAACCGGAGCGCGCCATGAAACCCGATACCGCCGTGCCGCGCTTCAGCGGCCCTTCACTCGAACCGATCAATCCGAAACTGTTGTTACCGCCGCCGCGACTGTGGTTCATCACCGTGACGCTGTTGGCGGCATTGCTGATCGACTTGTTTCCGCTCTCCGACGCGTTGATGCCGTGGCGTCCCGAGTTCGTGGCGCTGACCTTGTTGTACTGGTGCACATGGGCGCCGCGTTTCGTCGGCATCAGCATCGGTTTTCTGCTGGGACTGGTGATGGATGTCGCCAATGGTTCGGCGTTGGGGCAACATGCGTTCGCTTACACGCTGCTTGCTTTCGGCGCCGATTATTTCCGGCGGCGTGTCGTCAGTTTTCCGATGTGGCAACAAATGACGTTCGTTGCGGTGCTGTTGGAACTCTGCGCGATCGTCGTGTTTCTGATGCGAATGATGAGCGGCGGCGCATCGCCCGGCGCGCCGTATTTCATCGTGCCGCCGATGACCGCGTTGCTGTGGCCGCTGATGCTGGTTTTGTTGCAGCGGCAACAGCAACGTGCGGCGCTGTCGGAGCGGTGACGCCATGAAGGCGCTTGCTTCAATGCGTTCTCTGCGGCTTTCCTTTACGGAGTCGCCGCCATGAGCCGGCGCGATTTTCGCCGCTGGTTGCCGCGACGCCACCACTACGAAATTCGTAACCCCGCGCGCGAACTTTTTCTTTTTCGCAAGCGCTTGTGGTTGACCGGCTTGGCGATGTTGCTGGTGTTCGGCGTGTTGCTGGGGCGTTTTTTTTATTTGCAGGTGACTTCCTATCAGCAATACCGGACGCAGGCGGAGAACAACCGGATCGCCGTCGTGCCGGTCGGTCCCAGTCGCGGCACCATCAGCGATCGCAACGGCGCCGTGCTGGCGCAAAGTTTTTCGGCCTATACGCTGGAGTTGACGCCTTCCAGAATCGACGATCTCGACACCACGCTGGCGCAACTCGGCGAGTTGATTGAAATCACGCCGCGCGATTTGCGCCGCTTTCATCGGGCGATGGAAGAATCGCGCAACTTCGACAGTCTGCCGCTGCGCACCAAGTTGAACGACGAAGAAGTTGCGCGGTTTGCCGTTTACAAATACCGTTTTCCCGGCGTCGATATTCGCGCCCGCCTTTACCGGCAGTATCCCGAAGGAGAAATCGCGTCGCACATTCTCGGTTACATCGGCCGCATCAATGACCGCGATGTTGACCGGCTGACCGATAGCGGCGACATTCTCAACTACAAAGGCACCGATCACATCGGCAAAACCGGCATCGAGTTATCTTACGAAGACGCGCTTCATGGCGTCGTCGGTTTTGATGAAGTCGAAGTCGATGCGTTGGGACGCGCGGTGCGCTCGCTCGCCAGAGTGCCGCCGATCCCCGGCGACCATTTGCAACTCACCATCGACCTGCGCTTGCAACAACTCGCCGAACAATCGCTCGGCAATTCCAACGGCGCGGTGGTCGCCATCGATCCGAACAACGGCGAAATTCTGGCGATGGCGTCGATGCCCGGCTTCGATCCCAATTTGTTCGTTGAAGGCATCGACAGCGCCAACTGGGATCGGTTGAACACCTCGCCCGACAAGCCGTTGCTGAACCGCCCCTTGCGCGGCACCTATCCGCCCGGCTCGACAATCAAACCGTTTCTGGCACTGGCGGCGCTGACTTCGGGCAAGCGCACGGTTGACTATGCGTTCAACGACCCCGGCTATTTTGAATTGCCGAGCGGCGCCGGCACGACGTATCGTTTCCGCGACGACAAAGCAGGCGGACATGGCCGCGTTGACATGAACAAATCCATCGTGGAATCGTGCGACACTTACTACTACGTTCTCGCCAGCGAAACCGACATCGACGACACGGCTCGTTTTTTATCGCAATTCGATCTGGGGCAAAAAACCGGCATTGATCTCGAAGGCGAAGCAACGGGCGTGCTGCCGTCGCGCGCTTGGAAGCGAGAACGTTTCAGCGGCTCGCGCTACAAAGACGAACACCGCCGCTGGTATCTCGGCGATTCGATTTCCGCCGGCATCGGCCAAGGCTACAACAGCTTCACGCCGCTGCAATTGGCGCACGCTGTTGCTACGCTGGCCAACAACGGCGTGTCGTATCGCCCGCATCTGGTCAAGCGCATCATCGACGGCACTACCGGCAAAGCCAAAGAATTGCCGCCCGAAGAAGTTCGCCGCCTCGATTTGAAGCCGCCGCATTTGGCTACCATCAAAAAAGCGATGGTCGAAGTCAATCGCGAAGGCACCGCCGCGCGCATTTTCAAAGGCGCGCCTTACACCAGCGCCGGCAAAACCGGCACCGCGCAAGTTTTTTCATTGCGCGGCGAACGTTACGTCGAATCGCAAATCAAAAGCCATCTGCGCGATCACGCCTGGTATATTGCTTACGCGCCGGCGGACAAGCCCGCCATCGCCGTCGCTGTGCTCGTCGAAAACGGCGGCTTCGGCGCGCGCGCGGCAGCGCCGGTAGCGCGCGCCTTGTTCGACGATTACCTGACCGGCGCGCGCCATGTGCCGCCGCCGTCCGACGACAGCGAAGATTGGGAGGAATGAGCGATGCCCATCCGCGATTATCTTTCCGCCGCTTGGCTACGTTTGACCCGCCACATCGACGGTCCGTTGATGGCCATTGTGCTGCTTCTGATGGCCGTCGGTGCCGTCGTTTTATTCTCGGCGCTGGCGCCGGACACTGGACGTTTCATCCAGCAAGTCAAAAGCGCCGGCATTGCGCTGGCGCTGATGTGGATCGTCGCCAACATTCCGCCGCATCGGTTGGCGCAAATTGCTTTGCCGCTTTACGTCATCGGCGTGCTGCTGCTCATCGCTGTGGCGTTGTTCGGCGTCACCGTGAATGGCTCGCAGTGTTGGTTGTCGCTCGGCGGATTTCGTTTTCAACCGTCGGAATTGTTGAAACTGGCCGTGCCGTTGCTGCTGGCCTGGTATTTTCAGAAAGCAGAAGCGCGGATCACCTTCGGCAATTTTCTGATCGCCATGGCGTTGATCGCGTTGCCGGCGTGGCTGATAAAACGGCAGCCCGATTTGGGGACGGCGTTGCTCGTTGCCGTCTCCGGTTTTTATGTGCTGTATCTGGCACGGCTGTCGTGGAAAGTGATCTTCGCCATGGCGGCCTCCGTCGTGCCGTTGATCTGGCTGTTTGCGCACGACTATCAAAAACAGCGTGTGCTTGCTTTTCTCGACCCCTCCTCCGATCCTTTGCGTTCCGGCTATCACACATTGCAAGCAACGATTGCCATCGGCTCCGGCGGATTGACCGGCAAAGGCTGGATGAACGGCACGCAGACCCATCTCGATTTTCTGCCCGAACGCCACACCGATTTCATCTTCGCCGTCTATGGCGAAGAATTCGGATTGATTGGCAACGTGCTGCTGTTGGCGTTGTACACGGCGCTGCTGCTGCGCGCGCTGATGATCGCCAGCCATGCCTCATCGCTGTTCGACCGCCTGCTTGCCGGCGCCATCACGCTGATGATTTTCACCTACGCCGCCGTCAACATGGGAATGGTCAGCGGCATCCTGCCGGTAGTCGGCGTCCCGTTGCCGTTTGTTTCATACGGCGGCACAGCGCTGATCTCGCTTTTCATCTGCATCGGCATTTTGATGAGCATACAAACACATCGGAAACTGGTGGCGACGTGAGGGAGAAAGAGTGAGTGAAGGCTGGGGGAGGGGTAGTTTGCTTACTCATTTGCAGCGCGCGAAGTTTTATATTTTTGAAAATAAAGCATTATGAAAGCTCAGCTCGCTCCTCTATTTTTATCGGAGGGGCGTTCCAGAAAGACTGCCACGCGAACGGCGTATAATGTGTAAAATTGTGACGGCTTCCGACCTCATAAAAAAGAATTTGCATTTTTCTATTAACCTATTTAATCTGCGTTACA
>JAITBX010000099.1 GCA_031283405.1 Burkholderiales bacterium
CTTTGGCCAGCAAGGCCTCGTTATCCATGTTCAGCAGTTGGTATTTCAGTGATGAACTGCCGCAGTTGACGACCAGAACTTTCATATTTAACGCCTCCTTGGTGGTAATCGGTTATAAGCCGCCTTGCGCCTGTGCGGCGGTAATCAGAATCACGCTGACGATATCTTCGGCGGAACAGCCGCGCGACAAATCATTGACCGGTTTCGCAATCCCTTGCGTGATGGGGCCGATCGCCTGCGCTTTCGCCAGCCGCTCGGTCAACTTGTAGCCGATATTGGCCGAATCCAGATCGGGGAAAACCAGCACGTTCGCTTTGCCGGCGACGGGGTTACCCGGCGCTTTGCGCTCGCCGATCGAGGGAACAATCGCCGTGTCCAACTGAAACTCGCCGTCCACTTTCAAATCCGGCGCTGCCGCCTTGACGAGTTTCACGGCTTCCAGCACCTTGTCCACATCCGCGTGCTTGGCGCTGCCCAGCGTCGAGTGCGACAACATCGCCACCACCGGCTCGCCTCTCACCAATTGCCGATAGGAAATCGCAGCGCTCAGCGCGATCATCGACAACTCTTCCGCCGTCGGATTTTGCACCAGCGCGCAATCCGAGAAAAGCAGCGTACCGTGATTGCCGTACTCGCAATCGGGAACGACCATGATGAAACACGACGACACCAGCTTGACGCCCGGCACCGTTTTCAGAATTTGCAAACTGGGACGCAGCACATCCGCCGTCGCGTGGATCGCGCCCGACACCATACCGTCGGCGATGCCTTCCTTCACCAGCATCACGCCGAGATACAGCGGGTCTTCGCGTAAGAGCCGCGTCGCCTCCTCGGCCGTCATCCCTTTCGATTTGCGAATTTCCACCAGCTTGTCCACCAACTCGCCCATCCGCGCGTAGTTGGCGGGGTCGATAAACTCCGCGCTGTCCAGATTCACATTGAGCTTCAATTCGGCGGCCTTGTCCATGATGGCTTTGCGATCGCCGATCAAAATGATGCGCGCCAGCTTCTCCGCCAGCACCGTATGAGCGGCTTGTAAATTCCTCGGCTCAAAAGACTCCGGCAAAACGACGGTTTTCAAATCGGCCTTGGCGCGTTGCTTGATACTATCGAGAAAATGCATGTTGTCGCTCCTTTCGTTGATTGGAAATGGTCCCGGCAGGGTTCAAATAGTTGCGGAAAACGAACATCTCTGCGGGATTTTCCCGAAAGCTCTGCGCGAAAACAGCGCCCTATTCATTCGCCGCGTAACGTTCAGCGTTTGTACACCAGCCCTGCACGAAAATCAACCGTACCGGCTTTGTGGTTACCGCCTGCTTCGCGCATTATAATCATCATTAGTGCGTTTTTGATTTCAGCCCTCAAAACCTTTCTACTTTCTAATCTGCAAAAAATCGACACATTCCGCTCAACAAGGAAAAGAAAAATGCAACTTTCATGGGAGATGATTCAGGACAAAGCCCTCCATTTCTCCAAACGCTGGAAAGACGGGCGCGACGAAAAATCCGAAGCGCAGAGTTTCGTGCGTGATTTTCTGGCCGTGTTCGGCGTGGAAGACGCCGCCGCCGTCGGACGTTTTGAAGAGCGCGCCCAACGCAAAAGCGGGCGCGGCTTCATGGATTATTTCTGGTCGCGTCAACTCGGCATCGAAATGAAAAGCCGCGGCAAAGATTTGGAAGAAGCGCTGAATCAACTCATGGATTACGTCGTTCATCTGCCCGCCGACGACATGCCCGAACTTCTCATGGTCAGCGACTTTGAAACCATCCTTCTCTATCGCCGCGTTTCCGGCGACAAACGATTGTTCAAGAGCAAAGACCTGCATCGCCACGTTCGCCGCTTTGCCGCGCTTGCCGGTTTTGAATCCACCCGCGACATCGAGCAGCAACAAGAAGTCAACGTTGCCGCCGCTCTCAAAATGGCGAAACTGCACGATGCCCTCAAATCGCACGGCTACGAAGGGCACGACCTCGAAGTCTATCTCGTTCGCCTCCTGTTCTGCCTCTTTGCCGAAGATACCGGCATCTTCCCGCAGCAAGCCTTTCTGAACTACGCTGAAAACTCCAAAAGCGACGGCAGCGATTTGTCCGAGCGTCTGGCGCGGCTCTTTGAAACCCTCAATCTTCCCGACAACGCCCGCGCCAAAAAAACATTGCTGTCCGCCGACCTCAAACAATTCCGTTACATCAATGGCGGCCTGTTTGAAAATCCCCTGCCCTTCGCCGAGTTCAACTCCAAAATGCGTGACACCCTTTTGGAGTGCAGCCATTTCGATTGGAACGCCATCTCTCCGGCGATCTTCGGCGCGATGTTTCAGGGCGTGATGGACAAAGAAGAGCGGCGCGAATTGGGCGCGCACTACACCAGCGAAGAAAACATCCTCAAACTCATCAACCCGCTGTTCATGGATGCGCTATGGGAAGAATTCAATCGCATCAAAACCAACCCCGCCGCGCTCGACCGTTTCCACGAAAAAATCGGCAGTCTGAAATTCCTCGACCCCGCCTGCGGCTGTGGCAACTTCCTCATCATCACCTACCGCGAACTGCGTCGGCTGGAACTTGAGCTGCTCAAAATGAAAATCAAAAGCAGCCAAAAAGTGCTGGACATCGAATCCATGCTCAAAGTCAGCGTCGAGCAATTTTACGGCATCGAGCTGGAAGATTTCCCCTGCCAAATCGCCACCGTCGGCATGTGGCTGATGGATCACCAAATGAACCAGCGCGTTTCCGAATACTTCGGTCAATACTTTGCGCGCCTGCCCTTGACGAAAAGCGCCACCATCGTCCACGGCAACGCGCTTAGAGTTGATTGGGAAAGCATCGTGCCGAAAGAGGAATTGAGCTTCATTCTGGGGAATCCGCCGTTTGTAGGAAAGAAAGAGCAGACTCCAACGCAAAAAGAAGGTATGCAAACCGTGTTCGGTGATTTAAAAGGCGTAGGTAATCTCGACTATGTTTCTGCGTGGTATAAAAAAGCCACCGAAATGATGAAGGGCAAACAAACCCCCGTCGGCTACGCCGACACTCCCTTTCAAAAGGGGGCAATCCGTGCCGCGTTTGTTTCCACAAATTCGATCACACAAGGCGAGCAAGTAGCAATTCTATGGAAGCCCTTGTTTGAACAGCACCACATAAAAATCGACTTCGGCTATCGCACCTTCAAATGGAGCAACGAAGCGAAAGGCAAAGCCGCCGTCCATTGCGTCATTGTAGGATTCAGCACAGGGTATAGCGGGGAAAAGCTTATATTTGAATCTGTAGATGACACAAGTCGCAAGACAGTTAGACCGATGCTTGAACTAGCCATAAAAATAGCTGAAAGTCCATATACCCAAATGGCAGCGAAGATGGCTGATAGCTCTGCGTATAAACAAGCTATGGAAATAGCTAAAAGTCCATATGCCCAAATGGCAGCAAAAATAGCTAACAGGCCAAAGAGTGTTAACAACATCAACCCGTATCTTATCGACGCGCCGACTGTTTTTGTTGAAAGCCGCAACACACCGATTTGCAATGTTCCCGAAATTATTACAGGCAGTCAAGCAACGGATGGTGGGAACTTTTACTTTGACCAAAATGAATATAATGATTTTATTTTTAAAGAGCCTGCTGCAAAAGCGTATACGCGCAGAGCTTTTGGTGGTGAGGATTTTATAAGGAATAAGTCGCGTTATTGTTTATGGCTTGTTGATGCTTCCCCAAATACGTTGAAGCAGATGCCGCTTGTTTTGGAGCGAGTGGCAAAGGTTAAAGAGTTTCGCCTTGCCAGTTCAAAAGAAGCCACAAAACAATGGGCTGATATGCCTACCAAGTTTACTGAGAACCGACAACCTGATACGGATTTCATCGTGATACCAAAAGTGTCATCAGAAAACAGGCGGTATATCCCCATAGGTTTTTTGTCGCCGGATGTGATATGTAATAACACTCTCAAGATTGTTCCGAATGCCACGTTGTTTCATTTTGGCATTTTATCTTCGAATGTACATAATTCGTGGATGCGAGTTGTTGGCGGAAGAATGAAAAGCGATTATCAATATTCGAATACGCTTGTCTATAACAATTTCCCCTGGCCGAACGCCGACGACGATCAAAAGACTGCTATTGAAGCATTGGCGCAAGCCGTTCTCGATGCGCGGGCGTTGTTTCCCGACAGCAGCCTCGCCGATCTCTACGATCCGTTGACGATGCCCAAGGAACTTTTGAAAGCGCATCAAAACCTCGACCGCGCCGTGATGAAACTCTACGGCTTTTCCAAAGACATCGCCGAACCTGCCATCATCGCCGCGCTGATGGAGCGCTATCAACAACTCGCCGCGCCACAACAAAACTTCGATGAGGCTTTCTCCGCGCCTCGGAAAAAACGCGCAAGAAAATCGTAGGGGTTGCCCTCTCCCGCCCTTCGGGCACCCTCTCCCGTAAACGGGAGAGAGGCGTCTTGACGGGCGGGTTTCAAACCCGCCCGTCATTCACGCCGGCGCTTTATCCAGCTCGAACGCTTTGTGCAGTATCCGCACTGCCAGTTCGAGGTATTTTTCTTCGATAACGACGGAGATTTTGATTTCCGAGGTTGAGATCATCTGGATGTTGATTCCCTCTTCGGCCAGGGCGCGGAACGCTTTCGAGGCGATGCCGGCGTGGGTGCGCATGCCGATGCCGACGACGGACACTTTGCAGATGTTTTTGTCGCCGAGGATGGTTCGCGCTTTGAATTTGCCGGCGTCGTGTTCGCGGTTGAGCACGGCCAGCGCTTTGTCGAATTCGGTGTTGTTGACAGTGAAGGAAAAATCGGTGTGGCCGGATTCGCCAATGTTTTGCACGATCATGTCCACGTCGATGTTGGCGTCGGCCACCGGTCCCAGTAGGGTATAAGCGATGCCCGGACGATCTTCGACGCCCATGACCGATATTTTGGCTTCGTCGCGCGCGTAGGCGATGCCTGAGATGATGGCTTCTTCCATGACTTGATTCTCCTCGTAGGTGATGAGCGTGCCGGGGGCGTTCGACTCGGGGTCGTCGAGCGATGAGAGTACGCGCAATTTCACTTTGTATTTTCCGGCAAATTCGACGGAGCGAATTTGCAAAACTTTGGATCCCAGGCTCGCCATTTCGAGCATTTCTTCGAAGGTGACGGTGTCCAGCCGGCGCGCGTCGTGAACGATGCGCGGGTCGGTGGTATAGACGCCGTCAACGTCGGTGTAGATTTGGCACTCGTCGGCTTCCAGCGCCGCCGCCAGCGCCACTGCCGAAGTGTCGGAACCGCCGCGCCCCAGCGTCGTCACGTTGCCGTCTTTATCCACGCCCTGAAAACCGGTGACGACGACGATCACGCCGTTGTCCAGATCACGTTCGATGTTGCCACGATTGATGTCGAGGATGCGCGCTTTAGTGAAGGCGCTGTCGGTATGAACGCGCACCTGACCGCCGGAATAGCTTTTCGCTTTGAGTCCCATCGCTTGTAGCGCAATCGCCAGCAGGCCGACGGTCACTTGTTCTCCGGTCGAAGCGACGGCATCGAGCTCGCGCGGATCGGGATGATCGGACAATTCTTTGGCCAATCCCAGCAAGCGGTTGGTTTCGCCGGACATGGCGGAAAGGACGACGACCATCCGATTGCCTTGCCTGGCGTGGTAAGCCACGCGACGGGCAACGTTGCGAATGCGCTCGATCGAGCCTACCGAACTGCCACCGTATTTCTGGACGATTAACGCCATGTTGGAATCACTCAGAATGTTTTGAAGATCAGTGTCGCATTGGTGCCGCCAAATCCGAACGAGTTCGACATCGTCGCGTGCAACGGCATCTTGCGCGCAACATTCGGCACGAAATCCAGATCACACTGCGGATCAGGATCGGTCAGGTTGATCGTCGGCGGCGCGATCTGGTCGCGCAAGGCGAGAATCGTAAAGACCGCTTCGATGCCGCCCGCCGCGCCCAAGAGATGGCCGGTCATCGACTTGGTCGAGCTGACCGCCAGCTTTTTCGCGTGCGCGCCGAAGGCGGCCTGAACAGCGCGGCATTCGGCGAGATCGCCGAGCGGCGTTGAAGTGCCGTGCGCGTTGATATAGCCGATGTCTTCGGGGCTGAGTTTGGCGTTCTTGATCGCTACCAGCATGCTGCGCCGCGCGCCGTCGCCGTCTTCCGGCGGCGCGGTAATGTGGTTGGCGTCGGCGCTCATGCCGTAGCCCGCCATCTCGCAATAGATTCGCGCGCCACGCGCTTTGGCGTGTTCAAGTTCTTCCAGTACCAGCATGCCTGCGCCCTCGCCCAGCACGAAACCGTCGCGCCCTTTGTCCCACGGGCGGCTCGCCGCTTGCGGCTCATCGTTGCGAGTGGACAGCGCTTTCATCGCGCAGAAACCACCGATGCCCAACTCGCTGACGGTGGACTCCGCGCCGCCGGCAATCATAATATCGGCGTCGCCGTATTCGATCAGCCGCGCCGCTTCGCCGATGCTATGATTGGCGCTTGAACAAGCTGTCACGATTGAAAGGTTCGGCCCCTTGTAGCCGAATTCGATCGACACCAGTCCCGACGCCATGTTGATGATCGAGCCGGGGACGAAAAACGGCGTCACTTTGCGAACGCCGCCGTTCAAAAAAGAGGCGACGGTTTTTTCGATGTAAGGCAGGCCGCCGATGCCGGCGCCGATGCAAACTCCGACGCGCTCTTTATCGATGTTATCGCTGTCCAGAGCGGCGTCGCGCACGGCGTCGATGGCTGTCGCCAGCGCGTAATGGACGAAAGTATCGTAACGCCGCGCTTCTTTGGGCTGCAAATACGTTTCCACGTTGAAGCCCTTGACCTCGCCGGCAATGCGAGAAGGAAAGGTGGAAGCGTCGAAGCGGGTGATCGGGACGATGCCGGAGCGACCGGCAAGAATGTTGTTCCATGCCGTTTCCAGTCCAACCCCTACCGGGGAAATGATCCCCATTCCGGTCACGACGACACGACGGTGTGACATGTGCGAGTCCTTTTGAAATCAAAAGAGCCGCGCCCGCGCTCCGCTTGATGGCAAAGCGACGGAGGCCGCGGCTCGAAAACGCTATCTTCCGCAAGGCGTGGCGCCGTCTGCCCTGAGGGGAAACCCCTGAAGAGCAACGGCCACGCTGTTACTGCGTTACTGCTTCATGTGCGCGTTGATGTAATCGACGGCCTGCTGAACCGTCGTGATCTTTTCAGCGTCCTCATCGGGGATTTCCGTCTCGAACTCTTCTTCGAGCGCCATCACCAATTCGACGACCGCCAATGAATCGGCACCCAAATCTTCGGTGAACGATGACTCGTTCTTGATGTCGGCCTCCTTGACGTCAAGTTGTTCGGCGACAATCTTTTTCACACGTTGCTCAATGTTATTCATTGATTCGACCCTCTATCGGGAGTAAGAAAACACGAATTTTACCAGAACCTTTTCAAGTTTCGTTGTCGGCTTTTTCTGCCGCTGCCGCGCCCTGCCAAAGCCTGCCCCAAACCTTGTTTTATCTTGCATCATCAGCGCTTTATCGCGCTCAACTACCCTTCAATTCACGACAAAAAACACCATTTGCCAAAGTGGTAATTTTTTTGGCCGCTTAC
>JAITBX010000103.1 GCA_031283405.1 Burkholderiales bacterium
CGTGACTGACCGGCGGGCCGGACAAACGGGTGCCGCGCACCAGCAGCGTTCGCAGCGTGTCGGCGATGCGAACTTCGGCTTCCTGATGCCACTGATCGTTGGCGGAGGAAATGTGTTGAATCAGCAATTCGGCGAATGAAGCCAGCGCCGGTTGACGCGCTGCCCAGCGCGCCAGCGGTTCGCCCTCGAACTCGGCCAGCGGCGATTGCAGAATCACTGTCGCGCTGTGGTTGGCTGTGCGCAGTTGCAGACGTTCGTCGAAAACCAGCACGCCGGACGACAGATTGGACAACACGCTTTCCAGATAAGCGCGCGTCGTTTCCAGCGCCTGATGGTTGCGCTCGCGCTCTTGTTGCGCTTGTTCGAGTTGCGCCGTCATCGTGTTGAACGATTCAGTGAGCGAACCCATTTCGTCGCGGGACGTGACAGGCTGGCGAATGGCGAAGTTGCCGCCGGCGACCGCTTGCGTGCCTTCCGCCAGCAAACCCAGCGGCGCCGCAAAACGCTCGGAGAGCACGACCGCCATCCCCAGCGCGATGGTCAGTGTCAGCAGCAGCACCATCGTCAGCGTCAGCGTGTACAACTGCTTGATGCTTTTGCGCGAGTAAGAGATTTTCTTGTAATCGAGCCAGCCGCTTTGCACGGTATCGATGTTGGTGGCCAGCGTCGCCGGCACATGGTCGATGACTTGCAGAAGACGTATCGCTTCGTTCTGTTCATTGGGCTCCAGCGGCAAGACGACACGCAACCGCAGACCGTTTTCATCCTGAACAATGGAAGTGTTGATCTGAAAGCTGCGCACATCCTGCAGCGGTTTGAGCGCCGGCGGCGGTGACGACGATGCGGTCAGCGACGGGCGGTTGCCGCCGACAGCGATCAAAACGCCGGCCGGCGTATAGATCGCCGCTTCATCGACGCCGGCCAGTTCGGCGGCGCGGTTCAACGCGGTGCCGTAATACGACGACGACTCGCGGAGATTGTTGGCGATTTGCCGCGCTTTGCCGACGGTGTCGGAAAGCCGTTCGTTCAAGCTGCTGCGGCTGACGTTCAGCCCGCCTTCGAGGGCGCGATCGACGCGAACGTCGAACCAGCTTTCGATGCTGCGGTCGATGGAGGTCATCGACACGATGTAAACCAGCAGCCCCGGCAACAACGCAATCAGCGCGCCCATCAACATCAGCCGCACCGCCAGTCGCGACCCGAACACGCCGGCGCGGTAAGACTTCCACAATTTGTACAATTGCCTGCCAACGATCCACACCAGCGCGGCGATCAAAACGCCGTTCAACACCAGCAGCGGTTTGTAATTGCGCTCGAACCAGGGCGTGTTGGCCGAAGCGCTGACCAGCAAAAACAGAGCGATGGCTGCCAGCAAAGAACCCAGCAACAAGCTCCAGCGTTTGCGGCGGGCGGTGTTCCAGAGCGTCATGGCCGGAAATCTAGAGTGAACCAGGACGAGGCCAGATTCCAGTCACGCGACCCCATCGAGGTAATCTGAAACGGCTTGGGCATTTGTTCGGGGTCGAGGCGCAAGCGCACGGCGAAGGTGTAGCGCTGATCTTCCTCCAGCTTGTCGCGATCGAACAAGGGACGCGACGTGACGCGACCAATCAGACGTTCAGCTTCTGCGATCGAGGCCACATCCTGCGACAGCAAGCCGGTCGAGAGCCGGTATTGCCGAGTCAACGGCAGGTACGACAGCCGGTATTGGATGTTTCCCGTCAGCACGGTTTTGTCGAACCAGTACCAGCGCGGATGGGTGACTTTCCATTCGAGCACGAAATACAGAGGCACGCCACGCTCGACCGCTTCTTCAAGCAACGGAGTCAAGTTCAGGCCGTAATCGGCGCTGAAAACGACCGCCTTTTCTTCGACGCGCAATTCGGCGCTGTGCAGCGGGATGGTTTCGGCGAGCGCCGCCGATGCCGCGCCCAAAGTCAGCAACATCACGCTGCACAAGCCGGCGCGCAAGCGAGCGCACAAACCCCGACGCAACGCGCCGAAGGGCGAAATCAACGCGCCGGGCAGGAAAGAAATCATTCTCTTGAATCCGCCGCGCAAGCTCAAACCGGCTTGCGCAGCATCGCATAGTACAAACCATCCTGATTGTGACCCGTAGCGGCATCCGATGGCAAGAGTTGGCCGTCGCAATGAGGGACATCGGCGGCGAAAGTGGGGACTTCGTGCAACGCTTCCGAATGACGGGCGCAAAACGCCGCGACGGTTTCTTCATTTTCGGCGTGAAACAGCGAGCAAGTTGCATACAACAGCGCACCGCCGCGAGCCAGTAGCGGCCACAGCGCGTCGAGCAGAGCGGCCTGAGCGCGCGCCAAAGCGGCGATGTCGGCAGGCTGTCGCAACCATTTTACATCGGGATGACGGCGCACGACGCCGGAAGCCGAGCACGGAACATCAGCCAGAATGCGATCGAACGGCTGACCGTCCCACCAAGCGGCGGGCTGGGCGGTGTCGACGGGGTGAAGGGCGACCGATGCGCTACCGAGCCGTAGCCTTTGCAGATTTTCTTCGACGCGGACGAGCCGGGCGGCGTCGCTGTCCAGCGCCAGCAACGACACATCAGCGCGTTCCAGAATGTGCGTGGTTTTGCCGCCGGGCGCGGCGCAGGCGTCGAGCACCCGCATGCCGTCGCGCGCATCAAGCAGCGCCGCCGCTTGTTGCGCGCTGATGTCCTGAACGCTGAAGCAGCCGTCGTTGAACCCCGGCAGCGCTGTCACCGGTTGCGGCGGCTCGACGATCACGCCGTCGTCACCGACCGCCGTCGCAGTGATAGCCGCGCTGCGCAGAGCGTCCAGAAAAGCGGCGCGGGTCGTTTGGCGGCGGTTGACCCGCAAAGTCAGCGGCGGGCGGGCGTTGCCGGCGTCCAGCAAAGCCGGCCAGATGTCGGGATAATCGGCGCGAAGGCGGGCTATCCACCAATCGGGATACGAATAACGCGCCACCGGATCGTCGGCGACCTTCGCCAGCAGCGTGTCTTTCTCACGAAGAAAACGGCGCAAGAGCGCGTTGACCAGCCCTTTGACGGCGGGGCGGATGGCCGTCGCGGCAGCCTGTACCGCCTGATCGACCACCGCGAACGGCGGCTGGCGCGTGTGCAACAACTGATACAGCGCCACTGCCACCAGCGGCGACAGCAGCGGGTCATTCGCCTGCCGCGTCAGCAACGCCTGAAACAACGCGCGCAACGTTCCCCAATGCCGCAAAGTTCCATACACCAGTTCGTGAACGAAGCCTCGCACCGCCGGCGTCAACGCGCCATCATTCGGCGGAGCAGAGAGCGCGTCGGCCAGCGCTGCGGGCAGCGTCGTGCCGCGCAACACCTGCTGCACGGCGCGGGCGGCGAGGATTTGAGAGGATTGCACGGCGAATAAAAATACGGAGAATGACGGAGTTGGATTATAACGTGTGCCGCCGACGAGCTTCGATGCTGATTTTTCGGTAAGCCAAAAAGCAGGCGAACAGGTACAATACAAACACGGTTTTTTTACTGTCATTTGTCTGCCGCCACTATGACCCTCGTTATCCAAGAGCTTGTGCAAGTGATCCGCCGACAAGATTGACAGCATCCGAAAACACGATAACACCCGACCAAGGAGAAAGCCCATGCACCTGTTCACTTATCACAATCCGACGACCCTTTTTTTTGGTAAAGGACAGATCATTGCCATCCGACGCGCCATTCCCGAAAAACACAAAGTGCTGGTGCTTTACGGCGGTGGCAGCGTCAAGAAAAACAGCGTGCTCGATCAAGTTCGGGCGGCGTTGAGCAAACACACATTCACCGAATTCGGCGGCATCGAGCCGAATCCCACTTACGAAACCCTGATGAGCGCTGTTGAGTTGGCCAGACGCGAAGGCATCGATTACCTGCTGGCCGTTGGCGGCGGTTCGGTGATCGACGGCGCCAAATTCATCGCCGCCGCCGTTCCGTTTGAAGGCAAAGACCCGTGGGAGATCGTCGAAAAACATGCACCGGTCACCAAAACGCCGCTGCCGTTGTCGTGCGTGTTGACCTTGCCCGCTACCGGTTCCGAGAGCAACAACGGTGCAGTGATTTCGCACGCCGGCAAAGGCATCAAAAGGCCGTTCTTCCATCCGCAACTGTATCCGGTGTTTGCCGTGCTCGATCCGACCACGACTTACACGCTGCCGCTCAAACAAATCGGCAACGGCGTCGTCGATGCCTTCGTTCATGTCGCTGAACAATATCTGACCACCCCGGCGCAGGGTTACGTTCAGGATTATTACGCCGAAGGTCTGCTCAAAACCTTGCTCGAAGTCGGGCCGCAAACACTGCAACATCCGCTTGATTACGAAGCGCGCGCCAACTTCATGTGGGTGGCCAATCAAGCGCTGAACGGACTGATCGGCGTCGGCGTGCCGCAAGATTGGAGCACGCACATGATCGGTCACGAGTTGACTGCGATGTACGGTCTCGACCACGCGCAAACGCTGGCGGCGATTTTTACGCAGAATCTGCGCGTGCGCCGCAAAGCCAAACGCGCCAAATTACTGCAATACGCCCATCGGGTCTGGCAGATACCGGCCACCACCGACGAAGAAAAAGCGATCGATATGGCGATCGACAAAACCGCAGCCTTCTTTGAAGTGATGGGCTTGAAGAGCAGCCTGGCGAAACTCAAGATCGAGCGCGAAGTCATCGAAAAACTTCCGGCGCGATTGCAGGAGAGCGGCCAGACGGCGCTGGGCGAACACGGCGAAGTTACGCCGGTCGTCGCCAAACAAATTTTGATGGCGAGTATGGAAGCCTGATTCGGGAGAATTTCACAAAGGCTCGAATTTCACAAAAGCTCGAATGTGTTTTACAAAAGAGTTTCAGAAAAATCGCAGCGTAAACAAATAAGCCCGCTCAAGCGGGCTTATTGATTTTTTTGGGGTGGCTGATGGGGATCGAACCCACGACCACTGGAATCACAATCCAGCACTCTACCAACTGAGCTACAGCCACCATAAAACTGTTGCCAACAACACACGGGTTTGGCACGCCCGACAGGACTCGAACCTGTTACCCCCGGCTTAGAAGGCCGGTGCTCTATCCAGATGAGCTACGGGCGCTCTGCCGAGATACAAATAACCGGAACCTGCCTGGAATCTGGTCGGGGTGGAGAGATTCGAACTCCCGACATCTTGCTCCCAAAGCAAGCGCGCTACCGGACTGCGCTACACCCCGAAGGACATGCATTATGCCATTCCTTGCCGCCGCCGCCAACAGGGCGGGCGAAAAAACCCTGTCGCCATGCGAATCTGTGACTGCCTTTGCCGACGCTACGCGTCGAAGCCGAGACAAGGCAGGCCTTGTCTCTATGTTTTTTCCGAAGGGGAGAGGGGCGGGCGGTTTTTTTCTGCAATGACAGTACCGCAGAGGCAGTAGTTTTGATACTATCCCTTGGTTTCACAATCAAGGGCCTCTAGCTCATGCCTGGTTAGAGCAGCGGACTCATAATCCGTTGGTGCTGGGTTCAACTCCCAGGGGGCCCACCAGATGATGCTTTTTGGGATTCTACGCCCGCCGCTCCCTGAATCACTTTCCCTTGCCCGTAGCGCTCTTCAATGCTTTTGTTGCAGCCACATCGGCGCGGGTCAACTCGGACTCCAGCGATTCTTTGGGCAAAGCGCCCGACAAAATCGTGCCGTCGGCGAGGATCATTCCCGGCGTGCCGCGAATGCCGAACCCTTGCGCCAGTTGTTGAATTTTGCTGATCGGCGTGTCGCAGTCGCCTTTGTTGTCCGGCAATTTTTGGGTGGCGTAATAAGTTTCCCACGCTTTCACATGATCCTTGGCGCACCAGATTGTTTTCGATTTGCGCACTGCGTCGGGGTGCAATGTGTCCAGCGGCAACAGAAAGGTATAGATGGTCACGTTGTCGATTTCGCGCAACGTGTGTTCGATCCGCTCGCAGAACGGGCAGTCGATGTCTGAAAAGAGATACATCACGCGCTCGCCTTTTCCTTTGACGCGCTTGAACGCATACGAGAGCGGAATCGCCGACACATCGACGCGATTCAGTTCGCGCGCGCGCAGATCGGTCAGATTTTTCATCGCGCCCGGCATGTCTTTCATGTCGTACAGCGCGCCCGCCAGAATGTAGGTCACATCCTTGTCGGTATAAATCATCTGTTCGCCGACGAGCACTTCGTACAGGCCGCCGAGGTACTGCGTTTTCTCGATATGCTTGATCGGCGCATCGGGAAGTTTCTTTTGCAGCAGCGCCTTGACTTCCGCCGCTTCGCCGGTGGGATTCTCGATCGGCGTCGGCGACTGTGCATTGACCACCTGCGCATTTGTTGCCATCGCCCACGCCAACAGCGCCAATGCGCAAACTTTCAAACTGTTTTTCATCACTTGCCCTTTACGTCGTTTCTCAAAAAATGGGAGGAAAAAATCACAACACGTCGCAGTATATCCCAGTCTGTTTCCCGCAAGGGGAAAGAGGATGATGCGCTTCCACGCGCCTCCGGCGCATCAAGCGCCGTCAAGCACTTCGATCACATGATTCTGATTGGTGTAAATGCAAAGATCGCCGGCGATGGTCAACGCATTTTTGACGATGGCGTCGGCGCTCAAATCGGTGTGCTCGCACAGCGCCCGCGCCGCCGCTTGCGCGTAAGCGCCGCCCGAACCGATGGCGACGATTCGCCCTTCCGGTTCCAGCACGTCGCCGTTGCCGGTGATGATGAGCGACGCCGTGGCATCGGCGACCGCCAGCATGGCTTCCAATCGCCGCAAAACGCGATCCGAGCGCCAGTCTTTGGCCAGCTCGACCGCAGCGCGTGTCAACTGTCCCTGATGTTTTTCGAGCTTGGCTTCAAAGCGTTCAAACAGCGTAAACGCATCGGCGGTCGCTCCAGCGAAACCGGCCAGCACTTTGTTTTGATACAGACGCCGCACTTTGCGCGCCGTGGCTTTAACGACGATGGAACCCAGCGTCACTTGGCCGTCGCCGCCCAGCGCCACTTTGCCGCCGTGCGCGACGGAAAGAATCGTCGTTCCATGAAAAGGTTCCATTGTTTGCCTCCTGGTGAGCGTTTTTTAGCAGGCGTTTTATTTTTTGCGGCGACTGAACGCGCGCGGCGGAATGCCGACCAGTAACAACAGCGTCAACACCATCGGCGAAGTGCGAATGAAGATCACGCGCTTTTTTGCGCCCTCGGCGCGCGCCACCAGATTGGCCAACGCGCCGCCATAAGAAAAATCGATGCGGGAAACATCGTGCATATCGATAATCAGTTCATCGTACAACGGCAACCGCTCTTTGAACGCCGCCAACTGCGGCGCATGTGCGCCTTGCAGCACGCCGCGCCAGACGATCATGTTCGGCGGCAATCCCGCATCCTCTTGCGCGTTCGCTATCGCGATATCTTTCACAACCGGCTCCGGCAGGGTTGCCGGTTGCTGCACCACTCTGCCCCGCGCCGGTTCCCACGCCGGCGGCGAAAGCTCGAAGCGCAACGCGAAATCGAGCGCGCAAACTTCAAACAAAGTTTCGTCCTGCTGCCATTGCAACAGTTCGAGCCACAACTGCCAATAGCCTTCGCCTTCTTTGCCGGCGGTGCTGATCGCGTATTCTCTCGTTTCGTTGAGCAGTATTTTCGGCCACGGTTCCAGCACGATGTTCAGTTGCAAGCGGCGAACTTTCGCCAGCACTTGCGCCAGATGCCAAGCGCCTTCGTCGTCGATCAACTCCGCGCGAGCCAAATCCACTTGATACGCTTCTTTTTCGGGCGCGTCGAGAATGTGC
>JAITBX010000110.1 GCA_031283405.1 Burkholderiales bacterium
TCGGTAGTTGAGAGGTATGTTCGAAACCAGGGCCAACCCCAAGAGGATTTGAGACAGCTAAAACTTTTCTAATGGCACTTTCTAATACCCCGCGCTCTTGGCGCGGGGTCGTTTATTTCAGCGCTTTCCTTGTTGCGGAACGACAAAAGCGCCAAAAAGGCAAGAAAGCGAATGCGCCGTCCTTTGCTTTCACATTCCGACCTGCTACAATTTTTCAAGTGCGTAACATTTGCTGGCGAATGCTTTTTACTTTTCATAAGGAGCCGACCTTGAATTTCACCTTTACTAAGTTATCTCCGCTTTTTGGCGCGTTGGCCGTGTTATTGTTGGCAACGGGTTGTTCCAATATGCAGATGGGCCAGGGCGGCACGGTGGCCTCCGGTTCCGCCGGCGGCGCGACCTCGCAAGGCGCCAACGCCGGCCTCGAAAGATGCGATCGGGCGCTCGGCACGATGGCGCTGGTCGAAGACACCAATTCGGGCTGGTACCGGACGCTTGAAGAATACAAGCTTGGCTCAACCGCGCCGGTGCTTCGTCTGCTGGCGCAACAATCCAATTGCTTCGTCGTCGTCGAACGCGGCCGCGCGATGGACAACATGATGCGCGAACGTGATCTGGCGCAGTCCGGCGAAATGCGGCAAAACTCCAACATGGGCAAGGGGCAAATGGTGGCTGCGGATTACACCCTGAACCCGTCGCTCATTTTCAGCAACGACAACGCCGGCGGAATCGGCGGCGCCATCGGCGGCTTGATCGGCGGCGGTCGCGGCCGCGTGGTTGCCGGTCTGGCGGGAACCATCAACTTCAAGGAAGCCAGCTCGATGCTGACGCTGATCGACAACCGCTCCGGCGTACAACTTGCCGCCGCCGAAGGCAGCGCCAAGAATATGGATATGGGCGTGATGGGATCGATCCTCGGTCGCAGCGGCGGCGGCGGACTGGGCGGCTACTCCAACACCGACGAAGGCAAAGTCATCGTCGCGGCGCTGACCGACGCCTTCAACAAAATGGTTGTCGCCGTGCGCAACTACCGGATGCAAACGGTCGAAGGCGGACTGGGAACAGGCCGCGGCGGCTTGCAAGTGCAGCAGGATGATCCGCCGCCCGCACCTGCGCCGGCGCCTGCGAGAAAGAAGAAATAAGCGCGTTAAAGGCAAGAACGCAGCAAAAACTTTTTTCGGAAAATCAAAACAGCGCCGCCGATGCGGCGCTGTTTTTTTGCCCCTTTGGAGTCATAGGTTGCGGGACGCCGAGGGCGGCGTCCCCTACGAAAGGCGGGTGACCAGGGAGGGCGCCTCCGCATTGCGCCGACTTGTTCAGAGCATTCCACGGCATGGCTGTTATAATGCGCGCCGCAGCGGCGATGTGCGCCGTATTCCGGATGTCGCCATGTACGTTTTCTTCGAGGATGATGGGCAGTTAAAAGCGGGGACGCTTCTCTCCGAACTGCCCGCCTCATTGCAAGTCGAATTGCCCAGCGCCCGTCGCCTCAAGGTGAAGAGCGACCGCGTCATGCTGCGCTTCGCGTCTCCTTCCGCCGCCGACGCTTTGAACGAAGCGCAACGTTTGCGCGCGGAACTCGATCTCGATTTTTTGTGGGAAGCGTGCGCCGACGCCGAATTCGGTTTCGAGGATTTGGCGCGTGATTATTTCGGCGCGCCGCCGTCGCCGCCGCAAGCGATGGCGATCGCGCAGGCGCTGTTCGGCGCGCCGATGTATTTCTACAAGAAGGGGCGCGGGCGTTACAAAAAAGCGCCGCCCGAGGCACTGGCGGCGGCGCGCGCGTCGCTTGAACGCAAGGCGTGCGAAGCGGCGCAAGTCGATGCTTGGCGAAAAGATTTGTGTGAAAAGCAGATGCCGGAAGCGCTGCATAAAAAGTTGTCGATGCTGCTTTATGCGCCGGACAAAGCGTCGCTCGAATACAAAGCGTTCGCCGCCGCGTGCGAAGCGCTGAAAATGGCGCCGCCGGTGTTAGCGCAGGCGTGCGGCGCGCTGCCTTCAACGCACGAATACCATTTCGACCGTTTTCTGGCGCAAATGTTTCCGCGCGGCACAGCGTTTCCGCCGCTCGGCGCGTTGCCGGAAATGTCGGAGCTGCTTTCGGGTTTGCTTTTCAGCGATGTGCAAGCGATCACGATCGACGACAGCACTACAACCGAATTCGACGATGCGTTTTCGGTGCGTCCGTTGAGCGACGGCAAAACCGAAATCGGCGTGCACATCGCTTGTCCGGCGTTGCTGCACGACACGCCGTTCGACGCCATCGCGCGCCGCCGCTTGTCCACCGTTTACATGCCCGGGCGCAAGATCACCATGTTGCCCGATGAAGTCATCGAAACGTTCACGCTGGCAGCGGGAACGACGACGGTCGCGCTGTCGTTGTATGTGACGCTCGACGCCGAGGGCGCGCCGCTCTCGCAGGAAACGCGCTTGAACCGCATCTCTGTCGCAGCTAATCTGCGGCTCAATGAAATCGGCGAAGCGTTCACGCGCGAGGCCGCGGCGGATGATCCGCCGCACACAGAAACCTTGCGCGTGCTCTGGCGCTTCGCCCAGCATCGAACGAAAGTTCGCGGCAAGATCGAAATCCCGCGCACCGAATTTTCTTTTTACGTTGACTGGGACGCCGCGCCTGACGGAATCGTTTCCATCGTTCCGCGTCTACGCGGCGCGGCGCTGGATCGCTTGATTGCCGAATGCGCCATCTTCGTCAACAGCAGTTGGGGACAATGGCTTGCCGAGAAAAACATCGCCGCCATTTATCGCGTTCAAAGCAATGGCCGCGTCAAGATGAGCACGCGGCCCGGCGAACATCAGGGCTTGGGCGTGTCGCATTACCTGTGGGCGACTTCGCCGCTGCGGCGTTACAGCGATCTCGTCAATCAACGGCAACTGCTTGCGTGTGTGCGTAACGAAACGCCTGCATTCAAAGCGAACGATAGCGAACTGCTTGCCATCGTTGCCGACTTTGAAGCCGTCTATCGTCAGTACGCCGACTTTCAGAATGACATGGAGCGCTATTGGTGTTTGCGCTGGCTGTTGCAGGAAAACGTTGACAACGCTGTCGCCGTCGTCACCCGCGAGAACAATGCGCGATTGCGCGACATTCCGCTCAACATCACGCTGCTCGATTTGCCGAACACCCTCGCGCCGGGAACGCCCATTCGCGTGGCGCTCGCGCATGTAGACTTGTTGTTTTCGACCGTGGAAGCGCGGTACTTGGGGCAGGAATCAGGGGAACAGGAATCAGATTCGTAGGGGCGGCCTGCGGTCGCCCGCGGAATCTGCTCCTTCCCCCTCTGGGGGAGGGTTGGGAAAGGGGCGTAGGGGACGCCGTCCTCGGCGTCCCGCAAAATTTGGCGGGCGACCACAGGTCGCCCCTACATCCCTGCTCCGTATTTTTCCGAAAACGCCTCGATAACTTTTATCAAGCCATCGGGCAAGCGGCGGAGAACATTGTCGATGATTTCATCGGGAATCGTTTTGTAATACGCCTCTGCAATGCCGCCGGTGATGCAGGCGATGGTGTCGCTGTCGCCGCCGAGGGAAATCGCCAGACGGATGGCGTTTTCAAAATCGGCGCTCTCCAGAAAAGCAATGATCGCTTCCGGTACGGAGCCTTGGCAGCTCACATCAAATGCGTAATCGGGTCGGATGTCGTTGAGTTTTCGATCGAGATCATACTGAAAAATTTGCGTGATGAAAGTTTTGATTTCGCCTTTGCTTTTGCCGGTTCGCGCCAGATAAACTGCCGCCGCGACGGCTTGCGCGCCCTTGATTCCTTCGGGATGATTGTGCGTGACCGCCGCGCTTTTTTTCGCTTCGTCCATCACCGCTTGAAGGCGCTCGCCGTACCACCCGACCGGGCTGACGCGCATGGCGGAACCGTTTCCCCAACTGTTATAGGGTTGCGGATTTTTTGAGCCTATCCATTGCCGAAAGTGTCCGCCGTAACCGATGTGCGGATAAGCGCGGCCAAAAGACTGATAACTTTCGGTGTAATTTTTTTGATGCAACAGCGCGCTCATCGTCGCCACGGTCATCGCGCTGTCGTCGGTAAACGTCGAGCCGTTTCGGTACGCGTCCTGACGAAACAAATCAAAATGAACGGTCTTGACATTCTTCCATTCAAAGACCGATCCGATAACGTCTCCGGCAATCGCGCCGAGAATGAGTTTTTTGCGGATGTTCATGATAACGCTTGGTTAGATATACTCCTTCCCCCGTTGGGGGAAGGTTGTGATGGGGGCGTTCATGCTTGAAGGAGCAGACGCTTTTGCCCCTACCCCAACCCTTCCCCAGAGGGGAAGGGAGGATACCGACTAAATCGTCGCGCCCGGCGTGCGCGCTTGCAGCGCTGCGATCCGCGCTTCGATCGGCGGGTGCGAAGCGAAGAGCGACGACAGTTTGCCGCCGGCAATGCCGGAAGCGCGCATCGTTTCCGGCAACTCTTGCGTTTCCAGTCCGCCCAAGCGGCGCAGCGCGCTGATCATGGATTGCGGTTGTCCCAGGTACGTTGCGCTGCCGGCGTCGGCGCGAAATTCACGCTGCCGCGAAAACCACGCAACGACAGCGCTGGCCAGAACGCCCAGCACGATTTGAGTGACCAGCACGGTAATCATGTAGCCCGGCCCAATGCCGCGCTCGGTGCGGAAAACCGCTTTGTCAACGATGAAGCCGATCACTCGCGCTAGGAAGAAAACGAAAGTGTTGACGACGCCTTGAATCAGCGTCAGCGTCACCATGTCGCCGTTGGCAACGTGCGCGAGTTCATGACCGAGCACCGCTTCGACTTCGTTGCGGCTCATGTTTTGCAACAAGCCGGTGGACACGGCCACCAGCGACGCATCGCGCCGCGCGCCGGTGGCGAAAGCGTTGGAATCGCCTTCGTAAATGGCGACTTCCGGCATGCCGACGCCAGCGCGTTGCGCCAGCTTGGCGACGGTTTGCGTCAACCAAATCTCCGTCTCATTCTGCGGCGTTTCGATGACACGCGCGCCCATCGAATGCTTGGCCATGAATTTCGACATCAAGAGCGAAATGAAAGAGCCGCCGAAACCGACAGCGGCAGCTATCAGCAGCAACATGCCGAGGTTAAGCCCTTCCTTCATAAGGAAGTCATCGACGCCCAGCAGCTTGCAGACGATGGCCAGCACCGTCAGCACGGCGATGTTGGTCATGATGAATAAAGAAATTCGTTTCATGAAAACTCCTGAAAAGCGTTTAACTGAGCATTGACCGGTACATGATACAACAACGTTGCGACCCATCTGTAAAGTTGTTAAGTAGTGGTGGAGAAGCGGAAAATCAAGGGGCGCGCTGGATTGCTTCGCCGCTTTGCTCCTCGCAATGACAGAGTAGAAACAGGCGTCATTGCAAGCGGCAGGCGTAGGGGCGACCGTCCTCGGTCGCCCGTGAGGCGTCTCATGTTTCTCCTGCATGGCTATGGGCGCGTTTCTGCCTTTGCCGTACAAGCCCGCCCTTGCGGGCGGCGGGATGGTGCCTCTTTCGTCATTCTGCGCGAAGCGAAGCGGAGTCGCAGAATGACGGCAATAAAACAAATGGCGGCGTCGAAACGAACGGACTTTGAAATTTCGATTGCAAAGGCGTATCAAAAAATCAGGGGCTGCGTTTTGCGCAGCCCCTGGTTCATTTCAAAACAAACGATCGTTATTTTTTTTGTGCCAGAATGTAATCGACCATCGCTTTGATGTCTTCATCCGGCGCGCTTTGCGGCGGCATCGGCGCCGGCCCCCAAACGCCACGGCTGCCTTTCTTGACGTGCTCGGTCGCTTGCGCCGCTGCGCCGGCGTTGCCGGCGTATTTCTTGGCGATGTCCTGATACGACGGGCCGATCGACTTCTTGTCAAGTTTGTGGCAAGAGGTGCATTTGTGTTTCGCCGTCAGTTCTTCGCCGCCATCCGCGTAAGCGAGACCGGTGACGAGAAAAGCAGCGACGGGAAGAAGTAAAGCCATTTTTTTCATAAAATCTCCAAGGGGAAAAAGGAATCCTCACATATTAACGAAGGGAGAGGCGTTTTACGACTACAATGTTCAAAAAATTGCAATTTTTTTTGAAACGGGTTTTTTCAAACCTCATTTTTTGCACGCGATGACTTCTTTGTTACCCCTTCGCGCAGTGGGGCTTTTGGGCGGAACCTTCGATCCGGTTCACGAGGGGCATTTGGCCATCGCCCGCGCGGTTGGCGTTCACTTCGGACTGGATCAGGTGCGGCTGTTGCCGGCGCGGACGCCGGTGCATCGACCGCCGCCGGTGGTGGCGGCGCAGGATCGGCTGGCGATGCTGCGGTTGGCGGTGGCGCCGTATCCTGAGTTGGCAGTGGATACGCGCGAGTTCGATAGCCCGCAGGAGAATTACACGCTGTTGACGTTGCAAAGTTTGCGCGCCGAGTTGCCCGAGGCGGCGTTGCTGTGGATCATCGGCGAGGACGCTTTCGCGCTACTGACGGGCTGGCATCGCTGGCGGGAATTGTTCGACGCGGCAAATTTTGTCGTTATCAATCGGGCAAACCCCCGGCGCTGTGCGCCACCCCCTTTCAAAAGGGGGCTTGTCGGGGGCGAGCCGGAGCCTTCCGCTTTTTCCACAGCTTGGCCGGCGGCTTTGCAAGAAGCCGTTACATCTCGGCTGACGGACGACAAGTTAGCGCTTACTTCTAATAAGTCCGGCTTGGTTTGCCGATTGTTCTTGCCGCCGCAACTGGCGTCGAGCACAAAAATCCGGGCGGTGCTGGCGGCGGAGGGCGCGGCAAAAGTGAGTGATGACATCGCCGGTTTGCTTCCGGCGGCGGTTTTGGCCTATATTGCCCGACACGGTCTTTATCAGGAAAAGGGTCATGGCAGTTAAATCGAAACGAACGTTGGAGAAGGTTGCGGTCGCGGCGCTTGAGGACATCAAGGCGCAAGACATTATTGTGCTCGATGTGAAGAAGCTCACGCCGCTGTACGACACGCTGGTGATCGCGGGCGCGCAATCGGCGCGGCAGACCAAGGCGCTGGCGCAGCATGTGCGCGACAAGCTGAAAGAAGCGGGCGCGATGATCGTCGGCGTCGAAGGCGAGGAAGGCGGCGAATGGGTGCTGGTGGATGCGGGCGATATTGTCGTTCACATCATGCAGCCGGCGATTCGCGCTTATTACAACCTCGAAGAACTGTGGTCGCCGCCGACGCCGGTCAGGAAGACGACGGTCAACGAAAATACCGTCAAGAAAACGACGGCAAAAACGGCAAAAACGGCGAAACCGGCGACGAAGGCCGTCGTGAAGAAAGCCGTTGCGAAGAAAGCCGCAACGAAAAAGACAGCGGCGAAGACGACGGTCAAAAAAGCCGTCAGAAAAGTTGCCGGAAAGAAGATTGCCAAGAAAGCGGCGGATTGATTTTTCTGTTGACTATTTTCTACAATGCGACTGAAAATCATCGCATTCGGTCAGCGCTTGCCGGACTGGATGGCGGCGGGTATTGACGATTATCTGCGACGGCTGCCGCGTGATTATCGCGTCGAAGTCATCGAGTTGAAACCGGAAGCGCGCGACCGGGGCAAAACGGTGCCGCAGCTTTTGGCGGCGGAAGCGGCGCGGGTCGAAGAAATTTGCGCCGCCGGAGCGTTTCTGAAAGTCGCGCTCGACGAGCGCGGGCAGGCGTGGGACACGCGACAACTGGCGCAAAAGCTGGCGCAATGGCGCGACACGGCGCGAGATGTGGCCTTCATTCTCGGCAGCGCCGACGGGCTGGACGCGGCATTGAAAGCGAGCGCCGATGCGCGCTGGTCGCTGTCCGCGTTGACTTTGCCGCACGGACTGGCGCGGGTCGTGGTGGCGGAACAGTTGTACCGTGCCGTCAGTCTGAATGCCGGCCATCCGTATCATCGGGAGTGATCGTATAAAATACGGGGTGAGACAAAAAAGCGGGATGAAAGGCGGAAGATGCGTGAAAGAAAAATGCGAGCAGGCGTAGCGATTTTGGCGTTGGCCGTGTTGACGGCGTGCGGCGGCAACAAGTTGTCCAATGAGCCGGGCAATCCGGTCGAAGATCCCGACAGCAACAAACCGTTGCGCGGGCTGGAAGCGCCGCTGTTTTCCAAGGGCGGCTCCAGCGCGCAGGGCAAAATCACGGTTTCCCAAAGCGGCAATCGCTGGCATTTGTCGATAGCGATTTTCGGCGTGCCGCCGGCCTCCTTGTACCGTGTGGCGTTTTTCGACAACGGCAACTGCTCGTCGCCGAATGCGTTTTCGGCGGGGAAGCTGTGGCTGCCGCCCGGCACGCCGGCGGACATCAAGCCGGACAAATGGATTTCTCCGGTGCATGCCAGCATCGCCGGCGGCATCGATGTCGTCGCCCGCTTGCCGAATCCGGAGCAACGCAACGAGGAAGTGTTTCGCAAGCGCAGCGTTCTCGTTTTTGCCGGCAACGACGTTCAGGAATTGAAGCCCGGCGTCGCCAACGATGTGGTGGCGTGCGGGGTTTTTGATACGATACAAACTTTGTTTTGATGGCTTTTCAAAGATAGGGACTGTTATGGGACTGTTGCAAGATAAAAAAATTCTGATTACCGGAATGATTTCCAACCGCTCGATCGCTTACGGTGTGGCGCAAGCGTGCGCGCGCGAAGGCGCGCAACTGGCGTTTACTTACATGAACGAAGACCTGCGCGAGCGCGTCAAAAAAATCGCCGACGAGTTCGGATCGTGCCCGTTGCTGCCGTGCGATGTGTCGTCCGACGAACAAATCGCGACGCTCTTTGCGGCGCTCGGAAAGGAATGGGGCGCGCTCGACGGCTTGCTGCATTCGGTCGCCTTCGCGCCGCGCGAATCTTTGTCCGGCGATTTTTTGAACGGCATTTCGCGCGACGCTTTTCGCGTCGCTCACGACGTTTCCAGCTACAGTTTCGCGGCGCTGGCGAAAGGCGCGCGGCCGCTGATGCAAGGTCGTCGCGGTTCGCTGTTGACACTCTCTTATCTCGGCGCGACCAAGGCGATTCCCAACTACAACTTGATGGGGCTGGCGAAAGCGAGCCTTGAAGCGAATGTGCGCTACATGGCTTCGTGCCTCGGCTCCGAAGGATTGCGCGTCAACGCCATCGCCGCCGGCCCGATCAAATCGCTGGCCGCTTCCGGCATAGGCAGCTTCAACAAGATTTTCAAACACGTCGAACACGTCGCGCCGCTGCGCCGCAATGTCACGATCGAAGAAGTCGGCAATGTCGCGGCGTTTTATTTTTCCGATCTGTCGAGCGCAGTGACCGGCGAAATCACCAACGTTGATTGCGGCTATTCGTCCATCGCGGTGGGCATCGACGAACACAAAGACGAGTAGATCAGGGATCAACTCCGGCCAGCCTCTTTTGAAAGGGGGTGGCGCGTAGCGCCGGGGGTTTGTGAAGCAGAAAAGGTGAAACCTTCAGGCTTGAAACGGCTCTAACGAAGGCGAGGGAAGATGGCGCAGGGGAGGCATTCTGCCGCTCGATGAGATTATTTTGAACAACCGGAGAACACCATGAACCGCCCCCATTTTTCACGCCTACACCGCTTTTTGCACTGGACAATTGCGTTATGTATTTTGCTGGCGCTTTTCACCGCCTTCCTGCGCGCTACCTGGATGAACGGCCAGGAGATGGCAACGGTCATCACCGCATCGTTAGCGGAGAAAGCGATCACGCTCTCGAACGACGACGCAAAAAATATCGCAAAAACCATTCGAAGCCCGATGTTTCAATGGCACTTCTACGCGGGCTATGTGTTAGTCGCTTTGTTGCTCTTGAGATTTTTCGATCTTTTCAAAAACGGCGCCAAATTCATTTCATCGCTGGCCAAAGGATCGCCGCCGAAAGAAAAGCTGCAAGGCGCGCTGTACATTTTTCTCTATGCCGCGTTGACCGTGGTGCTCATCATGGGGCTGTTGCTGAAATTCGGGCCGAAAGGAGACATTCATGAAGTCTTTGAAGTCATCCATGTTTACGGCGGCGTCGGCATCGCGCTTTTCGTGGCGGCGCATTTCGCCGGCCTCTGGCTCGGTGAAAACACAACCGACAAAGGCATCGTCTCTAAGATGATTAACGGAGGATAGCGCGCAGGCGGCGCCGCCTTCGGCGTCGCGCGCGCGATCGCGATTTTTACAAGCGAGCTGATCCGTTCGCGCTAGGGTTGCCGCGAGCAAGGCGGCGGAAAATAGCGGGGGACGCGGTCGGCAGGATCGTTTTGAATCGTGCATTCGCCGATAGATGGATTGTCCAAATCAACAGAAGGGGTGAAAAGCAGGACCCTTCCTTCAATCAAACGGCTGCCTGACAGAGTGACAGACACTGCGCCGTTTCGCGCGTTGAGATTGATGGCTTTGACCGTTGGCGACAGCGGCGTTGTAAATCCTGCTTCTTGCAAGGAAGCCGGAAACCGCTCATGCTCATAGTAGTAGGACATCGCCGATGTGGCGGCGCTTCGCCCGATGGCTTTGGCTGTTGCCAGATGCGCGCGCGCGGTGTAGTCCTGATAGGCGGGAAGAGCAATCGCGGCAATGATGCCGACGATGAAGGAAATAACAAAAAACAGAAGAACGACAAGAGCAACTTGACTGACGCCGCCTTTGGCTGAAAGCGCTGCAAGTTGCTTTTGCGGGTCGGGCGATGATGCTTTTGCGACGACGATATTTTTCTTGCAGCGGTTGTAGTAAAGCGCGTTGGCGTAGATAGGCGGCAAAATCCACAGCGCTCCGCACAGGATGAGCGCAATCTCACGAATGCCGCTGTTCGTGAAAGCGCCGGCGACATTCAGCAAGAAAAGCAGAAGCGTCAGCACGAAATAAATCAGCGCATAGAGCCACATCTTCCGGTACAGCAACCAGTAAAAACTGATGAAAAAAGCCGGCCAGTGCCACGATGCCCCTGCTTTTCCGGCGGCATCAAACTCCGAAAAACGACGAAGGTAATAAGCCTGATTATGGGCGCCGACGGCGGCCTTGTAAAACGCTTCGGAATCATTGGCCGCCGATACTACCGCATTCGATGCGGCAGACAATTCAGCGCCGCAACCGGAGCAGAACTTCGCAGAATCGGAATTGGATTGATCGCATTGTGAACAAATCATTTTATTTTCCTTGATAGTTAATTGCCGATAAACACCATACGTCTCATTTTTTTCCTGCACCTCCGGCCGCGATGGCGGCGTTCATGTCCTCAATGCTAACAGACGGCGAAGGTTTTTCGATCAGTCCTTTGATTTGCGTTATCGTCGCCATCCGCGCCAACACCGCTTCCAATACCGCCTCCGCCGGAATGGCCGCCAGATAGCGGGTGGTCGTCGCGGTGTCGATACTGTCGGGGTGCGGCAGGCTCGTCCAGTCGGCGGCTTTCAACACAGTGATCGGCGCTTGCCAAGGCGACCACTCGTGTACTTTGCTCGGCCCGAACAACACGACGCCCGGTTTTTGCAGCGCCGCCGCCATGTGCATCGGCACCGAGTCAACGCCGATGAAAAACTGCGCTTCGTCGATGGCGGCGGCCAATTCGGCGAGCGACAACTGTCCGACCAGCGAAAACACGTTGCTCTTGTTTTCTTTCAACCGTGCCAGAATGTCGGCGGCCATCTCCGTTTCGCGCGCCTCCGGCGCGCCCGTCAACACAATCGTATGACTGCGCGCGATCAACGCGTCGATCAAAGTGGCGAAGGAAGCGTTTTCCCAGCATTTGAAAAACCAGCGCGCGCCCGGATGAATCAGCAAATACGGTTGCCCCTGCCAGCCGGCGCGGCGCAACGCCTCGAGAACAGCGGCGTGCGCCGTTTCATCGACCGACAACGATAACGGAAAGTTTTCGGCCTTCGGCGTCAACCCCAGCGCCGTCAACGTTGACAGTTGCAGAGCGACGTTATGGCACGGCGTTTCGGGCAGCGACACTAAGTCGGTAAAACCATGCTTCCAAAAAAAATTGTCGCGGCGCGGATAAGCGAAGGCGATGCTACGCTTCACGCCTAGTCCACGCGCCAGCGCGACGCCGCGCCAGCTTTCGGTCAGGTGAATCAACAAATCGAAACGGCGCGCTTTCAACGCTCGCCACAATCGCCACTCGTGCGCGGCTTGCGCGCGCGCGCCTTCTTTTTTCCAGTTTCGATCAACAATCCATCGATGTGCCACCTGCGGGTTGTGGCGCAGCATGTCTTCGGTTTCGCGGTAAATCAGCGCGTCCGTCTCGACGCCCGGGAAGTAATGATGCAGCACGCGAATCAACGGCGTCGTCAGCAACACGTCGCCGTGATGGCGAAACTTGGTGATCAAAACCCGCTGCGGCGTAAACGGCGGGCGGCTCTCGGCAGACATGGCGGTTGTGATAAAAGTAAGGGTTTCCGATACAATCACAGTATTGTAATACAGCGCTTCATTTTTCTGATTCCTGACCCCTGATCCCTGCCCCCCATGCCCTCGCCTTTTTTCATCATTACCATCGACACCGAAGGCGACAACCTGTGGGCGCAGCATCGTCGCATCACCACGGAGAACGCCCGTTATTTGCAGCGCTTTCAAACGCTGTGCGAGCGCTTCGCGCTCAAGCCGGTTTATCTGACCAATTTTGAAATGGCGAACGATCCGGCGTTTCAGGTATTTGGCCGAGAAGTTTTACGCAAGGGCGCGGGCGAGATCGGCACGCATGTTCACGCCTGGAACAATCCGCCGCTTGCGCCGTTGACGGCTGACGACGATCGTTATCAACCTTATCTGATCGAGTATCCCGATGCGGTGATGCGCGAAAAATTTCTGGTGACGCATCGTTTGCTCGAAAATGTTTTTCAAACGCCGATGGTCAGTCATCGCGCCGGCCGCTGGGCGTTCGACGCGCGTTACGCTAAACTGCTTGCCGAACTTCATTATCACAGCGATTGCTCGGTGACGCCGGAGATTTCGTGGCGGGGAACATTGGGCGATCCCAAAGGGCACGGCGGCGCGGACTATCGCGCTTTTCCGCGACACGCTTATTTTCTCGACCTCGATCATATCGAGCGCGCCGGTGATTCAACGTTGCTGGAAGTGCCGATGACCACGCGGCGCAAACACGGCGCGTTGATCAACGCGACGAAAAGCCTCGCGGCACGATGGCGCGGCAAACCCGAAGCGCCGTCGATC
>JAITBX010000116.1 GCA_031283405.1 Burkholderiales bacterium
GCAATACGGGTCTGCCCTTGTATCGCCGTTCCGGAAAGGACGAACAGGCCGCGCTCGATTTTGCCCGGGGCGTTCGTGGCGTCCGCCGGAGGCGCGGGACGACGAGTCGGAACGAACAATGGCCGCTCGACGGTCTCCTTGCGCGTGTTCAGCGCGCCGGTTTTGAATTCCGGCAACAGAGTGATTTCCAGCGGCGCGGTGGCCGCTACCGGCTCGGGCGGGCGCTGGCGCATCCGTCGCCCCCACTCCGCTTCCCAAGCCAGCGTAATCAGCAACAGCAGCACCAGCGAGCCGCCTATGATGGACAAGGTTCGCAGGCTCATGACGCGCCTCCGCCGCTCTTGCCGGTCGCTTTGTCGGCCGCTTTGTCAGTTGGCTTATCGGCTGGCTTTTCAGTGGCCTTGTCGGTTGGCTTATCCTTGTCGGCTCGATAAGTCCAGCCCGTCACTTCGATTTGCGCGTTGATTTCCGGCTCTTGTCCTGCCGCCGGCTTGAAATCGCGGTTGACGTTCATGGGGCGTAGCGTCAGAGCGTCGATCACGAGGTAGGGCGTTTGCGTTTCCAGCGCATAGACCACTTTTTGCAGGTTCGGCGTCGTGGCGAAAAACTGGACATTGACGGTGATTTTCTGGAAATCGCCGCCTTCCTTAGGCGCGATGTTTTGGCTGGTGGTAACACGCCCGCCGTTCTTTTCGACGCCCCCCCGCACCAACTCTTCCAGTTCGGCGCCGGCCAGATTGGTCGCCGTATTTTTGAGGAAGAAACGGCGGCCATTTTTCTTTTTGAGCGCTTCAAGCGCCGCTTCGACTTGCGGCTGCTGCGCGATCAGGCGTTGATAGCGCGCCATCAAATCGCGCTGCTGTGCGATGGCGTTATCGTAGCGGCGATGCAGCATCAGCGCCGGCGCAACGACGGCAGCGATGGCAGCAGCCAGCACCAAAAGGAACAGGAGCGCGGCAAGCAGGCGCGATTGCGCGGGCGTCATCCGGGCGCTCATTCGCTCTCCTCCGCTTCGGGATGGGGCGCTTCTTCTTCCGGCATTTCGATTTCGACCGGCATCTCGATAACCGGCGGCGCTGCCGCAGGCGCGGGCGCGGCGTTGGCGGCGGCGTTTCTTCCCCGTCTTCCTCTGGGCGCGGACGAAACAGCCGGTTGCGCGACCGGAACAGCGGGCGTCATCGCCGGCGCGGCGGCAGGCGGCGCGGCTGGCGTCGCCGGCGCAGCGGCAGGAACAACCGGCGCGGCGCTCTCAGGCACAACAGGCATGGGCATGGGGGTGATGGGTTTGGCCGGTGGCGCAGGAAGCGGAGGAGGAGGCGCCACTTTGCCTTCTATCATCACGGCTACCCGCTCCGGCGGCGGCTGTTTCTTGATCTGAGCGCCGACATCGAACATTTCCGCCGTGCCGCCGCCAGCCGTCCGAATCGTGGTGATCGGCGAACGCGGCGCGGCTTGCGCCACCAGACCGGATTCTTCCAGAAGCGTCACCAAGCGGCTGGCGTGCGCCGATTCGCCGCGCAAGAAAACTTCGTGCCGCGTTTCCTTGCTGCCCGTCGTGTTTTTGATTTCCATCTGCGTCAGCCAGGTGTCGTCCGGCAGCAGCTTGGTGATTTCGTCGAGAACGTGCACCGTCGAGGGATACGCTTCCTTGTTATCGGGAACGAAATCGTGATCGGCGACCAACTGATCCATTTCATCTTTCAGCTTGGTGACCGCCATCGCCTGCGCTTGCGCCGCGCTGGCTTGATCCCGCACCTTGATCGCGTAAGCGCGCTTTTGCCCGATCGGAAATGCAATCGCCGCCAGCAGCAGCAAAACGATCAAGGCGACGCCGCCGCCAATCGCCCAGCGCTGCCACGGTTGCCAGGACGGGCGGTCTTCGGACGGCAGAAGATTGAGTTTCGATTCGATGTTTTCGGGCGGATCCGCCAACAGCGCCACCACTTCGGCGCCGGCTTCGCGCAACTGCGCCATGATCCGGTCGGCGTGAATCCGCTGCGTCGTCGCCAGCACGATTTGGATCTCGCCGCGCGCGGGATTGCGGCTGATCACTTGCGCGTCGAAATACAACTCGTCGCTGCGGAACGGCGTGTGGCGATCGAGGTCATACGCCAACGCCTGTTTCAGATTTTCTTCGAGCGCCATCGGCAACGTCAGCGTCCGCCGCAACACCAGCGACGCAGGCATCAGCGCCGCCACCGGCGACGCCAGCTTCGCAATGGCTTCCCGCGCCTGCGGCAAGCGCACTTCCGGTTCGGCGTTCATGTCGAGAACGGTTTGCTTCACTCGCGCTGCGCGGTTGTTCGCCAGACTGGGCGTCCACAGCTCCCACTGCGTTTCGCTGTAAACCACGACCGGCAACAACTGCCGATGTTGCAGACGCGAACGAATCGTCATCGGCAAAAGTTGCACGAGTTCATTCTGCCACCAACGCCAGAAATTGGCGGCGGCGGCAGTGATGCTGTTTTGCAGTGAGGCCGTCAATGTTGGCACTCGAAAATCGCCCCTGATGATGAAAATCGATGGAAATGAAACATTTTACCTGTCCCCTTTGTCTCGCGCTATCCGCTCATGTCATTTAAGGTTACAGGATTATGTCGCTTCGTTATTTTCTTCAACCTTCTCCCCAAAGCAGCGCCACAAAAGGGCGCTTGGGGTCGCCGGTACGGCGGATCACGGCTCTGCGCGTGAACTGCGCGCCGTCTTCCATCGTCACGGTGGCCTGAATCCGCCAAGCCGGCGCCCGTCCTCCGCCGGCGCCCGGAAACGGCGGCAACGGCTGGCGATTCTGCAACGCTTCCTGACGGCGCGCCAGATAGTCGTCAACGATTTCGGCAGTGATGTTGGGAAACGACAACAACACTTCGCGCGGCGCTGTCTGCGGGTTGGCGCCGGACTGGCGGGAATTGACCGTCAAAAACGGGGAAGTCCGAGCATACAGTTCCGGCGTCATTCCCAGCACCATGCCCACTTCTTCGACCGCTCCGAACGGCGCGTTGGCCGGAACGTAGGCCAAACCGGCTTTTTTGTAATCGCTGTCTTTGGCGCCGTTGGGACGCTTCAGCTCGCTGTCGGTGCGCCAGTTGACGATCGAGTCAACCATATTCATCGCCGCCATTTCGTCCAGCCCGCCCACGACCATGAACAGCCCTTTGAGCAAGTCGTCGCGACCGGTGTTGATGTCGATGAACGCGCCTTCATCGACCGCCGTCACTTCGATCTTCGCCGCGCCCTCTTGCCAGGTGTGCGTCAAACCGTTCGGCTGCCACGCTTCCTCCATCGCCATTCTCGGCGTCGCCAGTTCATAAACCGTCCGCTCCACCGCGCCGTTGGCCGTCCAGCGCGCCGCCGACGCCGACACTGCGTTTTGCGTCGCCAGCGCTTCGTTACGCATCGAAAACGCGAAACCGCCGGCAATCACCGTCAGCAATGCCGTCGTCCACAAAACGATGATCAGCGCAATGCCGCGTTCTGATCTCTGGCTCATACTCCCCCGCACTTTCCGGAAGCCTCGTTCCACGAGCGGCAGCCCGTCTCCATGCCCTTGCGCATTTCCGCGTAAAGCGTCGGCCATTGGCGACCACCTTCCAGCTTGACATCCATTCGGATCAGTTGCGGCAAGCGCTGCGAATCTTTCCAGTCGCCGCTCCATTTCGGCGTCGCCTTGATGGCTTCGCCGGTGATTCCGTAGTACTGGAACGTCACGCTGTCAACGCGATCGGCCAGCACCGACCACTGTTGCGACCACGCGCCCAACGACTTCTTTTCGTTGACGTTGGGAATGGTGTGTTCCAGCACCAATTTGTTGTGCGCTCCGTCGCGCACCACGCGCAAACGCCACGCCCACAAACCGCCGCCTTGTATTCGCGGCGGCAGCGCCGACACGTAAATCATCTGATTTTTATCACCTTCAAAAATCAGCGGAAAATCGGCTTCCTTGCGCTGGCGCAAGGGGTGCGCGTTCTCCCATTGCGCCCGCAAAAAATCTTCGACGGTTCGGATCGACGCCGCATCGTCGGTGCGTTGCTCGCCCACTTCGACGCTCTTCCCCGCCGTGCGAAACACGCCGAACAGCGTTGCCGAAATCAGCGACAATAGCAACAACGCCACGATCAACTCAACCAGCGTGAAGCCGCGGGCGGGGCGGCTAAAACACTTTTCCCCTCTCCCTCTGCCCCTCTCCCACAAGGGGAGAGGAGAGAAAATGTGGCGCCTTCCCCCGCTGTCTCTCCTTCCCCCTCTGGGGGAAGGTTGGGATAGGGGCTTCAACCTTGAAACGCCTTGATGGCGAAAAAAACGCATCATGGCTTCCCCTGATCGATCTGCCCGATCTTGAGTGTTTCCAGCGAAAACGTCCGATCCTTGTTGGCGACGCCGGGGAAACGCACGTCCACCTGCAAATGAAACATCCGGTAGATCGGCGATTCCGCCGGCTGGGTGGTTTCGCCGTCGAGCGCCGGCGGGGTGTAAGGCTCGACGATCAATGACCACTGCACATCGCCGTCCTTGCCATTGGCGGAAGTCGCTTGCAACGGCTGCATCACCGACGCCTGCGCCAACTGGTTTTGCGCCACCGCCACAGCGCGGCTCCATGCGTCTGCCGACGCGGCATTGTTCATCGCGCCACCGAACAGTTTGAACAACGCGGTGCCGAGCACCGCCAACACCACGAACGCCACCAGCACTTCCAGAAGGGAAAACCCATGTGAAAACCCTTGCGATTTCATTCTGTGCGCCGTCAACGGCATTTTCGTCACCGCCATCACGTCACTCCAGAATCGCCACGCGGCCTGTCAACCAGTCGATATCGACCTCATACTTGCGGTCGCTGTCCTCGCCCGCTCCGACGGTGATGCGGCCGCCGTTGGAGCCGCCGTCGGGAAAAAAGCGAATGCTGCCGACGGTGTCGCTGATTTGATCGGTCTGCGCCGTGAAAAGTTTCAGCACGATGGCTTCCGGCAATTGAAATTCGCGCGGGTCTTCGCCGATTTTGAAACGGTTGCGCTCGAGGTCGATCACCAGCAACATCTCGCTTCGCTGCGTCACCGCTTCCCCCCGCACTTGCCGCGCCGCCGCCGCCAGTTGACGGGCAGCGCTGCGCAGTTCGCTATTGGAAGGGCCGTCGCCCAGCAACAAGGGGATGGCCGTCGCCATGATGATCGCCACCAACACCAGCACGATCATCAGTTCGAGCAAGGTGAAGCCGCGCGCGCCGCGCACACGCATACAGCGCGCCGCCGAGAGGATCATCGCCCCATCGCTCCTGCCGCCACTCCCGCAGCCGCTCCTACCTCTGATCGGCGCTGGAAATATCCTTGTCAACACCTTCGCCGCCTTCTCTGCCGTCGGCGCCCATTGAAATCACTTCATAGGGCGCGCCGCTCCTGCCGGGCACCACATATTTGTATTCGTTTTGCCACGGGTCTTTCGGCACCTGATTTTGTTTCCAGTAGGGGCCGTTCCAGCGAGCGAGCCCCGAAGGCGCGGCAATCAACGCCTGCAAGCCCTCCGACTGGGTCGGATACCGGCCTACTTCAAGCTTGAACAAATCGAGCGATTGCGCAATTTCCTGAATCTGGATACGTGCCGCATCGGCTTTTGCTTTTTCGCCGCGTTGCAGGAAGTTGCCGGCGACGATCGACATCACGATGCCCAACAACACCAGCACCACCAGAATTTCCATCAGCGTCATCCCGCGCTGTCTTTGTTTTTTCGACTGTTGCATTTCTTTTCTCATCTGTTTCTCCATTTTCCACTGCTAACGCACAAGCTCGGTCATCCCGATGATGCCGAGCATGATCGATAATACGATCATGAAAACCATCACTGCCAGCGATAAAATCATCACCGGTTCCAATACCGCCAGAAAACGCCTCACCGCTATCTGCACTTCCCGATCGTAAATGTCGGCCACGCGCATCAGCATTTCTTCCAAACGACCGCTTTCTTCGCCGACGATGATCATCTGCGTCGCCAGCTTGGGGTAGCGACCGGTATCGGCCAGCGGTTTGCCGAAACCGCGCCCTTCGCGCAGATG
>JAITBX010000120.1 GCA_031283405.1 Burkholderiales bacterium
CCACCCAATATGCGGAGCAGTTGAAAAGGAAAGAAGCGGAAAAAACCGATATACTGCAACTTGGACTCTAAATCCCCATGCTACTCAAGACGGGGGGACGTCGAACTCATCAACATCCATCGCAAAAACGTTGCCAAAAAACGCTTCGGAATTTTTTGACTTGCTGTGATTGTTTGCCGATAGTTCCTTCGCTCCTGCTCATCTCCCGCGAAGGGAGCGGGGTTGAAATTTTTACGACAACAATTTGTCGAGCAGCTCCGCTGTTTCCGGCGAGCGCGCTTTTTCCGTCAACTCGCGCAGCGCTTGTTGGGCGTGGGCGCGTTGCGGATCGGCGAGATGCGCCCAAAGGCTGAAAGCGTTGAGCAGCATCGCGGCGATTTGCGGATTGAGCTTGTCGATGGCGTCGATATAACCAGCGATGAAGCGATAGCCGCTGCCGTCCGCGGCATGGAACGCGGCGATGTTTCGCTGCGCAAAAACGCCGAGCACAGCGCGGACGCGATTGGGATTCTTCAAGGAAAACGCCGGATGTTGAATTAACTCGTTCACGCGGGCGAGTGAGGTGGGAGTACAAACCCTCGCCGCCTTCGGCGACACCCCCTTTTCAAAGGGGGCTGGAGGGGGGAGAGCGGTCGCTTCGAGCGCGAACCATTTGTCGAGCACCAGCGGGTTACTGCGCCAACGCTTTTCAAAATCATCGTACAACTCGGCGCGCAACGGATGATCGACATCGCGCAAGGCGGCAAGCGCCGTGATGGTGTCGGTCATGTTGTCGGCGCGGCGATAAAGCGCGGCGGCGCGTTGACAAGCGTCTTCGCGCAACGTTGCCTGACCGGCGGCGCACAGCAGCGCAAGCGCGTGAGCGCGCAGCTTGCGATGCGCCATCTGTTCGGCGTTGGGCTGATACGGCGGCGGCACGGCGTGGCGCTCGATAACAGCAATGAGCGGTTCGGCGAGTGCGTCGGCAAGCGCGCTTCGCATGGCGCGCAACGCGGCGACAAAGGCTTCGACCGGAAACGGCGCGTGTTGACTGATGAGCGCGTTGAGATCGGGAAGGGTGAGCGCCAGTGCGCGCAACATCGGATCGCCGGCTTCGTCAGTGAGCAAGGCCGAATAAAGTTGGAATAACGAAGGCGAAAGCCGAGGCGGGAGTTGAATTTTTCCTTCCGGCGTTTGTGTTCGCGCCAGTTTGACGAGTGCCGAAGTCAATACGCGTTGCGCCGCGTCCCAGCGGTTGACCGCATCGCTGTCGTGGCGGGCGAGATGATTCAGCGCGGCTTCGTCGTAATCGAAGTACAAACGCGCCGGCGCCGAGCCGCCGCGCAACAAGGATGGAACGGGGCAGGCGTCGATGTTTTCAAAGCGAAAACTTTGCCGAGCTTGATTGAGCAACAGGACGCGCATGGTGGGCTCCCACCGTTGGCCCCTACCCCAACCCTTCCCCAGAGGGGAAGGGAGAAATTCCCCGCTCTTCCCGCAGGGGAGAGTACATGCCTTCGTTGGCGAAGGAATGTGGCTCCTTCCCCCTTTGGGAGAAGGTTGGGATGGGGGCAGTGGAGGTGAAGAATGAGAAGCATTATTCAACTCACCGCTCAACTCATTTTTCAATTCCAGCGGTAAATCTCTCCCTTGTTCGTCGAGAAGGCCGACGGCGACGGGAATGGCCAGCGGCGCTTTGTCGGGCTGCTCTGGCGTTGGTGCGGTGTGTTGTTCAAGCGTCAAGGTGTAACTGCGAGTCGTGGCGTCGAAGCTGCCGGAAGCGCGAATCTCCGGCGTGCCGGCTTGCGAATACCAGCACTTGAATTGCGTCAAATTCACGCCGGAAGCGTCTTGCATCGCTTGCACGAAATCGTCGCAGGTGACGGCTTGTCCGTCGTGGCGCGAGAAGTAAAGATCCATGCCGCGTTGAAAATTTTCTTCGCCGAGCAGTTGGTGCTGCATGCGAATAACTTCGGCGCCTTTTTCATAGACGGTCATCGTGTAAAAATTTCGGATCTCACGGTATTCGTCGGGGCGCACAGGATGCGCGGTCGGGCCGGCGTCTTCAGGAAACTGGCGCTTTCGCAGAAAGTCCACGATGGCGATGCGCTCGGCGGCGGTCGACCCCATGTCCGATGAAAACTGTTGATCGCGGAAAACAGTCAACCCTTCTTTCAGCGAAAGTTGAAACCAATCGCGGCAGGTGACGCGATTGCCGGTCCAGTTGTGAAAATACTCGTGCGCGATAACGCTTTCGATGGCGTGATAGTCGTCGTCGGTGGCAGTTGCCGGATCGGCGAGAATCAATTTGCTGTTGAAGATGTTGAGTCCCTTGTTTTCCATCGCGCCCGAATTGAAATCGTCGGCGCAGAAAATCATGAAGCGGTCGAGATCGTATTCGCGGCGATAACGGGTTTCGTCCCAGCGCATGGCGCGTTTCAGCGCAGCCATTGCGTAAGCACAACGCGGAATGTTTTCTTTCGTCGAATAAATTTCGAGCGTGATGTTGCGGCCCGAAGCGGTCACGAAGTTGTCGCGCAACACATCGAGATCACCGGCCACCAGCGCGAAGAGATAACAGGGTTTAGGAAACGGGTCTTGCCAGCGCGCGAAGTGACGGCCATCGTGAAGATCGCCGGATTCGATCAAGTTGCCGTTGGAGAGGAGTATGGGAATTTTTCGGCGATCGGCGCGCAGCGTGACATCGAAGCGCGACAACACATCGGGGCGATCGGGAAAAAAAGTGATGCGACGAAAACCTTCGGCTTCGCATTGGGTGCAAAAAATTCCCGACGACAAGTAAAGCCCTTCGAGCGCGGTGTTCTGCGAGGGCGCATAGCGGCCGGTGACGGTGAGCGTGCCGCTGTCGGGGCTATCGTGAAGAATGAGACCGGCGCCGTCATGTTGATAGCGCGAAGCATCGAGCGGCGCACCGTTCAGCGCGACGGCGAGCAGCGTTTGCGCTTCGCCGTCGAGCGTCAGCGGCGCTTGGCGGTCTTGAACATGAGCATCAGGGTTGCGCGTGAAGTGCAGTGTCGAAGTGACTTCAGTGGCGTCGGCGTCGAGACCGAACACCATTTCGATGCGGGGAACAAGAAACGCGGGCGGACGGTAATCGAGCCGATGTTTGACGATGGAAGGGGGAGCAGTTGTCGTGTCGGAGGCCATGATGATGCAGATTTTTCAATGGTTTGGGCGGTGGGTGTCTCTATTTTATCAAGTCGTTCACTTCAACTTCCGCCGATTTCGTGCGTTTCGGCTTGCAAACGACTATGATACTCATTTATCGGGTTTCCCAAAGGGGACGATTTTGAACTTGGAAAAAGTGATTTTCGGATTTTTCGTCATTCTCGCCTGCACGCTGAATATGGGCTTCTTCATCGGCGAGATCGATATTCCTTACAAGCACAACGCCACCGAATTGTTTGCGGCCTTGGTGGTCAGCATCGTGGTCGTGATCTTGAAATTCGGCGACCGCACCCAGATCGGCGCGCTGCAAATGGCGACCAGTTTGGTGGTGACGCTGCTGCTGATTCTTTCGTGCATGGTGTGGTTGTGGCAGACGCAAGTCAGCGGGCAGCCGATGGACGCGCCGGCGATGTCCACCATCGTGTCGATGTCGGGCGGAGCGCTGCTGGCCAACGGCATCTCGGTCATTTTGCTGATCGGCGAAACTTTGCGACAGACTCGTTGACGGCAAGATTGCCGGCGCTCTCATGAGTGAACCGCTCTTTCTCATCCTGCGCCGCTTGCGGCGGCCTTTGCTCGCCGTGATCGGCACGGTCGCCATTTCGGTATTGGGTCTGGCGAACATTCCCGGTGTTGACGCCAACGGCAATCCGGCAACGCTCGGCTATTTTCACGCCTTCTACGTTATGAGTTACACCGCCACGACCATCGGTTTTGGCGAAGTGCCTTATGCGTTCTCCGAAGCGCAGCGCATGTGGGTGATCTTCTCGATTTATATCTCGGTGATTGCCTGGGCGTATGCGCTGGCCGTGGTTTTTCACATGACCCGCGATCCGGCGTTTCGCGCGGCGCTCTTGCGCAGCAGTTTTGCGACGTGGGTGCGGCGGCAAACCGAGCCGTTCATTCTGGTCATCGGCTATGGACAAAGCGGCACTGTGCTGGCGCAAATGCTCGACCGCATCGGCTACAAATCGGTGATCGTCGAAATCCTCCCGGATCGGGTGGCGCGAATCGAGACTCAGGAATATCGGCGCATGCCGTTATTCGTCGCCGGCGACGGACGCTGGCCGGAGATGCTGGTGGACGCCGGCGTGACGCATCCGCAATGTCAGGCGATGGTGGTTCTGGCCGGTGACGATGACACGGCGCAGGCGGTGGCGATCGGCGGCTCGACGCTCAATCCGAATCTGCGGGTCATCGCGCGGGCGCGCTCGGAAATGGCCGTGGCCAACCTCGAACCGTTTCAGAAGATCGAAGTGGTCAACCCTTACGAAACGTTCGCGTCCAATCTCGGACAGGATTTCAGCGCGCCGGAAAAATTGCAGGTCGGGGAGTGGTTGACCGGACTGCCGGGCGCCAAAAGGCCGGACATATTGAAACTGCCGATCGGGCATTGGGTGCTTTGCGGTTTCGGGCGTTTTGGGCGCTACGTCGGCAAAGCGCTGACGCGCGCCGGCGCGACCTGGACGGCCATCGACGACAATCCCGCCTTCGGCTCGGAGACGTCGCTCATACAGAAAAACTACAGTCAGGAAACGCTCTCCGAAGCCGGAATCGAGCGCGCCGTCGGCATCGTTGCCTGTACCGACCGCGATGCGATCAATCTGGCGGCGGTGCGGCGCGCCCGCACGCTGAATCGCGATCTCTTTGTCGCCGTCCGGCAAATGCACGTCTCGAACGCCAGTTTGGTCGAAGCGACAAACTCGGATTTGCGCTTCGTTCAGGCCGACATCACCTCGCACGAAGTGCGGCAAAGGATCACATCGCCGCTGTTGAGCCGTTTTTTGCAGGCGGTGCGCGCCGACACCGGCGACCTCGCCCAGCGCGCCATCGCTCAGCTTGAAGCCACGGTGGCTGATCGGGTGCCGTTTTTGTGGGTGTTCCGTTGCGAGGCGACGTATCCGGGATTGCGCGAGGCGTTTGAATACAGCCGCGAAGCGCCGTTGCGGCTCGGCGATTTGCTCAGCCATCCGTATGATCCGCCCAGTCTCTTGCAGGCAACGGCGCTGATGCTGGTGCGCGGCAACGAGGAGATTTTGCTTCCGGAAGCGCACGTCCAACTGCAACAGGGCGACCAGATTCTTTTCGCCGGTCCCAAAGACGTGGACGTGCTGCAAAAACTGCACTACCTCTCGCCCAGCCCGTTGCCGCTGATCCGAACCGGCGTCGAACCGCCGCGCAGCTGGGTATTCAGAAATCTGGAAATCTGGCGGCGAAGGAGAGCAGGGCGGTAGGGGTGCATTCCTAGCCCAAATAGTGTACAATCACCGCCTTTTCTTGCCTCACCCGCCGCAGACGGGGAGGCCTTGCGGCAGAGGCTCGGCTCATCGGAGCCGGGTTGTTTTTGCCGCGATTCAGACCAAAAGGAGTTTACTGCATGCGTCATTACGAAATCGTTTTTATCGTCCATCCTGACCAGAGCGAACAGGTGCCGGCCATGGCCGAGCGCTATCGCGCAATGGTCGAATCACGCGGCGGCCATATTCATCGCCTCGAAGATTGGGGGCGTCGCCAGATGGCTTACCCGATCCAGAAGATGCACAAAGGCCACTACGCGCTGATGAACATCGAGTGCAATCTCGAAACCCTTGAAGAACTGGAACACGCCTTCAAATTCAACGATGCCGTGCTGCGTCATCTCGTCGTCTCGATGGATGACGCTGTGACCACGCTGTCGCCGATGATGCGCGAGGACAAGGCCAAATCGCTGACCGAAAAAGGCGACGACGACCGGAACGCCGACGAGAAAGAGTTCTCCGAAGAAGCGTCCGGCATTGAAGAAGCCGAGGCGTTGGCAGCGGAAGAGGGCATCGCCTGATCGCGTCGCGACGAGAGGGTGAATGGGACAACTCAACAGCGCCGCCAACCGGATCGAGTTGAACGCAACGCTGATCGAAAAAAGCGCGTTGCGGCATACGCCGGCCGGAGTCGCCGTACAGGAAGGAATGCTGTCGCATCAATCGATGCAGTCCGAAGAAGGCGTCATGCGGCAGGTGAATTTTGAAATTTTCACCGTGGCCTTCGGACAACAGGCGATGACGCTGAGCCGGATGCCGGTGGGCAGCCAGCTTCGCTGTACCGGGTTTCTGTGCCGTCGCCGACGTAGCGGCATCACACTGGCGCTGCACCTCTCGCAGATTGAGCGTACAGGTTGAACACTAACGAATTGAATGAAACGTAAAGGAACAAAATCATGCCCCGTATGATGGGAAAAGGCAAAGATGCCAACAAGCAACGCCGTGACCGCGGCAATGCGCTGTTCAAGCGCAAAAAATTCTGCCGCTTTACGGCAGAAGGCGTGAAACAAATTGATTACAAGGATGTGGACGTGCTGAAAGAGTTTTTGCAGGAAAACGGCAAGATCATGCCGGCGCGCATCACCGGAACCAAGGCGCGTTACCAGCGCCAACTGTCGGTGGCGATCAAGCGCGCGCAGTTTTTGGCACTCCTTCCTTACACCGACCGTCACTGAGAGGAGCTAACGATGCAAATCATACTTCTCGAAAAAATCATCAACGTCGGCGCGCTCGGCGATGTGGTCAAAGTCAAAGACGGCTACGCGCGCAATTTTCTGATTCCGCAAGGCAAAGCCAAACGGGCGACGCCGGAAAACATCAAGCTGCTTGAAGAAAAGCGGGCGGAGCTGGAAAAACTGGAACTGGCAAAGTTGACCGACGCCAAGGAAATCGCCGAAAAGCTGGAAGGCATGACCGTTCAAGTCGTCCAGAGAGCGGGCGTCGATGGCCGCTTGTACGGCTCCGTCACCAATGTCGATATTGTCGAAGCGCTGAAGAGCGCCGGGTTTGCTCATATCGAACGCGCGATGGTGCGCCTGCCGGAAGGCCCGCTGAAACACGTCGGCGACCATTCGGTGGTGCTGGCGCCGCATACTGACGTAACGGCGACGATCACGGTCAGTGTGCTGGGCGATGTTGCCAATCAATGATCGGCGTTTTTAGATACGTCTTTAAGAAAACCGGCGTTTTTGAGCGCCGGTTTTTTTTCGAGTGGTGTCTCTGCTTGAAATTTTTCCCTGTTGACGGCGTGAAAGCGCGCAGAAAAGAAGGGGAGGCATTCTTTCTTTCGCAGGAAATGCCCGCCATTTCCGCGAAGGACAAGGAAAGATTCCGCCTCTTTGATCATGCTGGCGTGTTGCAGGAATCGCGGCGAGTTACCGGCGCCAAGAAAATACAACTGGTAAAAGCGTAAGTATCAGGAATCGGGCAGGAATCCACCCGCCTCGCCCGCTTGCGGAACAAGGGTGACGAGCACATGTTGCAGATTTGCATCAATACAAAGATATTACAAGGGTCGTTGGGCGTAGTTCTTGCCGAAACAATGCCAAAGCGCTAAATTGTCAATAATCCTAAACAAATAGGCTTTGTGTGGGAGATCATTCGGTCAACAGTTTAGCCGATGATGTGTTTGATTTCGATCTCGGTCGTCGCCGCCTTCAGGGCGCGACCCGGGGCCAAAAGGATAGTCGTTGCTGTACGGCAATCGGGGATTCGGCTAATAACCTCAAAGGGAATTCAAAATGTCTTGTTCATATAAAGTTGCGAAAGTGAAGACGCGGTCGACCGCCGCTTCGGGTTTTGCTCATGGCTTCTTTGGTCTGCTTGTCGCTCGGCTGCGGCGCACTGGTGCCATACTGATGGCGCGCTTGGGAGTAGGTCGCCCGGGAGTGGGCATCGCGGCGCTTACTCTCTGTTTCTTTGCGGGGACTTCCGTGTGTGCCGAGCCTCTCCAACAAACAGCAAATAGCCGGCTTATGGCGGATGCCTTCAACTCCGTGCCGGCCAATGCAAAACTGACGATAAATTTCAAACTTAAAATTCCCAACGGCGGAAAAAAAGGCGGCATCTATCTTGTGGACGATAAAAGCGCAGGAGCGACACAAAACGATGATATGCCCACTTTATTCTTTGACAAAACCTTCAGCGATGGCGATTATTCGCAGA
>JAITBX010000158.1 GCA_031283405.1 Burkholderiales bacterium
GCTTGCGGGAGAGGGGTTTTGTGTTTGCTTGAATCGAAATCCCTCTATACGTTTGATTGTTAGTCAGCGTCAGTCGTAAAACGACGCGGCGCAATTTTTTACAAGAAATCGGCGTCGTCATTGGGTAGATTGTTCCTGTACTTTTTCATTCTACAGGAGAAATCATGGCAGACAATTTGTTCCAGCGCTTTGAAAACGGAAGTCTGAGCGCAGGCGCGCGGAAGAAAAACATTGCATCGACCCCTTGGAATCCGCACAAGGAATTTCCCGGCGTATTTTTGAAAAACGTAGTGACGGGAGAAGATACGGGCGGCTTGCTGAGTTGCCATTTGGTGCGCATCGACCCGGGCGCGAAAATTGGGCTGCATTTGCATTCTGACAGTATCGAATTGCACGAGGTCATTGAGGGCAGCGGTGTTTGCGTCACTGAGGACGGTGAAATTTCCTATGCGCCGGGCTGCGTGGCCGTTCTCGCGCGCAACGCGTCGCATGAAGTGCGGGCTGGCGCGGAAGGGTTGTATCTCTTTGCCAAGTTCGTCGCTGTCACGACCTGAAGCTGGCGGCGAGAAATTGCCGCGGTGTCAGGCCGTGATGGAGTTTGAAAATTTTGTGCATATGGCTCTGATCGGCGAATCCGGCGGCAGCGGCGGTATCGGCTGCTGCCGTGTTTTTCCTGAGCAAAAGACGCGCGCGCCGCAGACGGCAGGCAAGTTGGAAGGCGTGAGGCGTCAAGCCGGTTTCGGCGCGGAAGCGGCGCAGGAAATGCCAATGACTGTACCCCGTAAGATCGGCCATTTCCGGAACGGAAAAGGCTTCTTCTGGCGCTGCGATCAGGCGACGGATCACCGATCGGAAATGGGAAGAATCTCCGGAAGAAGGCGCGGAATGTGTGAGAGGCAAGAGTCTTTCCAGTTGGACGATGTCTCGCGTGTCGAGCACTGTGGCGCATGAAGCGAGACGGGAGAAATCGTCCGCCGTGGATTCCAATCGTGCGGTGTCGATGCAAAGCACCGCAAGCGAGCTTTGCGGAGCGACCTCCAGCCAATGCGCCTCGCGGGGGGCAACGATGAAGTATTCACCGCGGTGGAGCACGCGCTTTGCGTCTTTTGTTCCCAATGTCACGCTTCCGGCCAGCACCAGCCCAACAGTCCAGTGTTCGGCGTGAATATGCCACGGATAATGCCGCGCTGCATGGCTCAACACCAGTTCCATGCGGGAGGATTCGGCGTAGTGGTAGGCGATAGCGTTCATGGGAATATGATAATCGAAATTGTACATCACTTGGCCTTGCTTATTATTCAATCGCTTACTGTCGGGCAAGATTGATTTGGTAAACCTTCGATACCCCGCTATAATTCGCCTTTCCTGAAGGAAAACCGTTTTTCGGCGGGTCGCCCCGCATTGCACGCTTGCCAACCGGGTCAGGTTCGGAAGAAAGCAGCCCTAACGAGTTTGTGCAAGTGCCGGGGGTTCGGCTCGCCACCCTTATCGTTGGTTCATCGTCACGATGATGATGGACAGCCGCCCGAAAGCGTATCGCTATAAAAAAACAGAAAGCTGTCGGGCGGGGTGCGATAAAATGAGGTTTGACTTTCCGTTTTTCTCCAAAAGCTGAATATATGAGTTATCAAGCGCTTGCCCGCCAATGGCGCCCCAAAACCTTCGCGGAGTTGGTGGGGCAGTCCCATGTGGTGACGGCGTTGCAGAACGCGCTGACCCGAGGGCGCATCCATCACGCTTATCTGTTGACCGGCACGCGCGGCGTCGGCAAGACCACGCTGGCGCGCATTCTGGCGAAGAGTCTCAACTGCGAACAGGGCGTGACGGCGACGCCGTGCGGGAAGTGCGCGGCTTGCGTAGCGATCGACGAAGGGCGTTTTGTCGATCTGCTCGAACTCGATGCGGCATCGAATACCGGCGTCGATAATATGCGCGAGATTCTCGACAACGCCCGCTATGCGCCGACCTCTGGACGCTACAAGGTTTATCTGATCGACGAAGTTCACATGTTGTCGCCCTCGGCATTCAATTCGATGCTGAAAACGCTCGAAGAGCCGCCGGAGCACGTCAAGTTTGTTTTGGCGACGACCGATCCGCAGAAAATTCCGGTGACGGTGTTGTCGCGTTGCTTGCAGTTTTCGTTGAAGCCGTTGCCTGTCGAACAAGTGAAAGCGCGGCTGGCGCACATTTTGAACGCGGAGAAAATCGCGTTCAACGACGGCGGTTTGACGCAGATTGCCAAAGCAGCGCGCGGATCGTTGCGCGATGCGCTGTCGCTGCTTGATCAGGCGATTGCCTACGGCGCGGGCAGCGTTCAGGAGGAACAAGTGCGCGCCATGCTGGGCACGGTTGACGCTGATTATATTTACCGGTTAGTGGAAGCGCTGGCGGCGCGCGATGGCGCGGCGTTGTTGAAGGAGGCCGATGATTTGGCCGTGCGCGGTTTGGATGCGGGCGCGGTGCTCGATGAATTGATTGCACTGTTTCATCGGATCGCGGTGGCGCAAGTGGTGCCGGAAGCGACGAACAGTTTTGAAGACAGCGCGCAAGTGGCGGCGCTGGCGGCGCGCTTCACGGCGGAAGATGTTCAGCTCTTTTATCAAATTGCGCTGCAAGGGCGCGCCGATCTGGCGCTCTCGCCCGATGAAACGATGGGAATGAGCATGACGTTGCTGCGTCTGCTGGCGTTCACGCCGGAAGCGTTCGCATCGTCTCCTGTTGCTCCCGTTTCATCTGCTCCTGTTCGGCAGGAAACAAAAACGGAAGCAAAAATAGCCGAAGTAAAAACCGCCGAAGCAAAAAACATTGAGCCGCCGAATGTCGAGAAGGACGCGGCGAAATCTCAAGCTGCCGCTGCTCGTACCACGACTCGCGCGTTCCCAACTTCCAACGCCGAGTGGCCGGACTGGATTGCCGGTTTGGAATTGAAAGGGATGGCGGCGCGGCTGGCGGCGCACAGTGAATGGCGCGGCCTTGCCGACGGAACATTGACGCTGGCGCTACCGGAAGCGCAACGCCATTTGGAGAACAAGGCGAATACCGACAAGCTGAAAAAGGCGTTGGAAGAAGCGAGCGGTCGGCGGCTGCATTTGGTGTTTAAAACAATCGACGCGGCTGATGTCTCGCTGGCGGCGCGGGAACAGCAAAGCCGCGAACAGGCGCAGCGCGATACCGAAGAAGCGTTTCGTCGTGACGCTTTCGTGCAGACGCTGGAGAAAGAAGGCGGCGAAGTGCGCTGGGAGACGGTGCAAAGTGCTGCGGTGAAAAGTACGGCGCCGCAAAATACCGCTTCAGAGACAACATAGCGCGGCGCATTGAAATTTTTGAAAAACGTTTTAAAGAAACAGACAACGCATTGAAAGGTGATGGCGATGATGAAAGGTCAGCTTGGCAATTTGATGAAGCAAGCGCAAAAAATGCAGGAGAACGTGCAGCGTGCGCAAGAAGAATTGGCGCAGATGGAAATCGAAGGGCAATCCGGCGCCGGACTGGTCAAAATCGTGATGACCGGACGGCACGAAGTGCGGCGGGTGTCCATCGATCCGTCGCTGCTTGCGGACGACCGCGATATGCTCGAAGACCTGATCGCGGCGGCGTTCAACGACGCGCTTCGTAAAGTGGAAGACGCTTCAAAAGAAAAAATGGCGCCGATGACCGCCGGCCTGCCGCCGGGTTTCAAGATGCCGTTTTAAGGGATTAAGGAGGCGTTGATTCATGATTCGCGGCCTCCTGAGTTTTGTCTTGCTTTTTGTTGGCGGAAGGACGTATGCAACCGAGCGAACACCGCATTGCAGTCATCGTTCCTTGTTATAAGGTAACGCGCCACGTTCTGGAGGTATTGGCGGGGATCGACCGGCGGGTCTGGCGTATTTATGCAGTCGATGACGCTTGCCCCGAAAAAAGCGGAGCGCTCATCGAAGCGCAATGCCGCGATCCGCGCGTCAAAGTGCTTTATCACGAACACAACAAAGGCGTCGGCGGCGCCGTGATCAGCGGCTATCGTGCAGCGATTGCCGACGGCGCGACGGTGCTCGTCAAGATCGACGGTGACGGCCAAATGTCGCCGGCGCTGCTGCCGGATTTTGCGATGCCGATTTTGGCAGGCACGGCGGATTACACGAAGGGCAATCGCTTCTACGATCTTGCCAAAATCGGGCAAATGCCGCGAGGCCGGATTTTCGGCAATGCGATGTTGTCGTTGCTGACAAAGCTGTCCACCGGCTATTGGGACTTGTTCGACCCGACCAACGGCTACACGGCCATTCATGCCGAAGTTGCGCGCCATCTTCCCCTGGAGCGCATCAGCGAGCGTTATTTTTTCGAGAGCGACATGCTGTTTCGGCTGGGGACGATTCGCGCGGTCGTCGTCGATGTGCCGATGGACGCTTGCTATGGCGATGAGAACAGCAATCTCAAAGTGAAGGAAGTTTTCTGGGAATTTTTGTGGAAGCTAAAACGCAATTTTTTCAAGCGGATTTTCTATAACTACTTTTTGCGTGATGTCTCATTGGCATCTCTGGAATTGTTGTTTGGGTTGGCGCTGGCAGTATTCGGCGGCGTTTACGGCATCTGCCATTGGGCACATTCGGCAACGCTTGGAAGCGCAACGCCTCCGGGCACCATTGCCATAGCGGTATTTTCTTTGCTGGTGGGCTTGCAGTTGTTATTGGCCTTTCTGGGATACGACATTGCCAATGTTCCGCGCCGACCGCTGCAACAGTTTTTTACGGCGAGCGCGGAATGGCGGAGTGACAAGAGCGGCGACAAGACTGATGAGGAAAATGTCTAAGGAGTGTTTTCTGTCGCGTCTGTCGATCTTTCTGTTTTTTCTGAGCGCGGCACTGTTGGCGGCGGGATTTGCAGTAACGGAGATCAGAAGCTTTTGGGTAGTTGGGAGGGCGCGCGAAATGCTTTGGATGGCGTTGATCGTCGGCATTCCTTGCGCAGCGCTGGCTTGGTGGCGGCGTTGGCCGCCGTGCAATCTTCTGCTCATTGTTTGGGGACTCTTGGCGGTGCTTCACTTGGGGGCGGCGACAGTGTTGGCCGCCGTTTTGTTGAGCGCTGCCGCAGTGGGGTTGGGCGCTTTTCTGACGAGCGGTCTGGGGCGCAGCCGATGGGCGATATCCTGGCTGATCGGTTTGTTGATGATCGGCGGCACTCTGGGCTGGCTGCTGCCGTGGCCGATTCATTATCGAAGCGTTTACCTCGCCATTTTGATAGCGGTTATTCTGTGGCGTTTTCGCATTCTTCGCCGCGCTTGGCGCGATACTCAGGCGGCGTGGCGACTGGCTATTCGGCGCGCGCCGCGTATGGCGTTTGCCGCGTTGCTGATGGCGGGACTGGCCTCCATGATGCTATGGCTGCCGACACTTCAGTTCGATGATGTTGCCTATCATCTCGGCCTGCCTGTACAACTTCTGAACAATCACTATTATCGGCTTGATGCACAATCCCAAATCTGGGCGCTGGCGCCGTGGTTGGGAGATACGTTGCACGGAGCGGTAACGGTCATTGTCGGTGAGGATGGCCGCGGTGCCATGAACGGCGTGTGGATGATCCTGCTGTTGTATTTTGTGTGGGCGCTGGCGCGGGCGTTGCGGTTGGCGCACCGTGAACGTTGGTTGGCGGTCATGCTGGCGGCGAGTCAACCGGCGCTATTTGCGTTGCTTGGCGGCATGCAGACGGAACTGCCGTTGACGGTATTTCTGGCGGCAGCCGTCGTTCTGGTTTTGCGCGAGAAGCAGAGAGAACAACGCACGGACGGCGGATCGTCCAACTTGATGCCGCTGATGCTGGTGACGGCGGGATTGCTGGCGCTCAAGGCTTCGGCGGTTGTCTGGGTCGCGCCCTTGGCGGTTTGGGCATTGTGGCGGCGAAATTTGCGGCACGATGTTAAAGCATTGAGCGTGGGGTTTCTTCTTTGCGTGGTGTGGGCGGGGTCGAGCTATGCCTATGCTTGGGGGGTGGCGGGCAACCCGGTGTTGCCGCTATTCAACGATATTTTCCAATCGCCTTATCTTCCGCCGATTCGCCTGACCGATATGCGTTGGTTTGACGGCATTCGCTTGACACTGCCGTGGGATTTGACGTTCAAAACAAGCCGCTTTTCCGAAGCTCCTCCGGGGGCGATCGGCTTCGGTGTTTTGATGCTGGTAGCGGGAGGCGGCATGGCGATGACCGTGTCGGTAACAGCGCGTTCGGCGTTCGTTTTTTTGTTGATTGCGTTTTTT
>JAITBX010000162.1 GCA_031283405.1 Burkholderiales bacterium
GGCATGGATTCTGCGACCCCGCTTCGCGCAGAATGTCGAAGAGCGGGCGGCTCTTCGACAAGCTCAGGATGCCGCCTCTACAAAACCTCGTGGTTTTTTGAGGCAGGGAGGGTTTGAAACCCGCCCTACGGCCTCTGCCGTTCACCCTTCGACAAGCTCAGGGCGAACGGGTTAAATCAGCGTTTTCCTTTGATCTCTGATCCCTGCCACCCCGCCACCTACTCATAGCGCCGCTGTGGAATAATCCTTATGGATTAGTTGACTAAAATCAAAGGTTATATTACTGTGTCGCTTGTGCGGTTATTTATAGCCGTGTAAACGGAGCGGGTTACGTTGTTGGAATAGAGCGATCGGCTCCGAGTGATCCAGATGTTTTCTGGAAGGTTTAACACTGATTCGGAGAAATAACGATGCGTTTGACGACAAAAGGCCGCTTTGCGGTGACGGCAGTTCTGGATGTGACGCTTTATGGAGCACAAGGACCGGTGACTTTGGCAGCCATTTCTGAGCGACAAGATATTTCGCTTTCCTACCTTGAGCAATTGTTCGGCAAGTTGCGCCGTTGCGGGCTGGTCGAGAGTGTGCGCGGGCCGGGCGGCGGTTACAATCTGACCAAGCCGCCGTCACAAATATCGGTGGCCGACATTATTTTTGCGGTCGATGAACCGATCGACGCGACCCGTTGCGGCGGTCGTGGGAATTGTCAGCACGAGCAGGAGCATTGCATGACTCATGACCTCTGGTCGGGGCTGACTTCTCATATTTTCAATTTTATGCATGCCGTTACGCTGGAGCAGTTGGCGGAGCAGCAACGAAGCAAGGAACGGCGCACGCCTGTCGAAAGGCCGGTCATCATTCAGGATTTGAGCGAAATACGCGAACCGACGCTGATTTGACACTCCCGGTGTTTTCCTCAGGCTTTTACGCCGGTTTCGGCGGCGGGTCTTGTCGTCAAACAGATAAGGGAACGTGGCTTTCAAGAGTGAAATCATCATGAAATTACCCATTTACCTCGACTACGCGGCGACGACTCCCGTCGATCCCCGTGTGGCCGAAAAAATGATTCCCTATCTGACCGAGCATTTCGGCAATCCGGCTTCGCGTTCGCACGCTTTCGGCTGGACAGCCGAGGAGGCGGTTGAAGAAGCGCGGCGCGAAGTCGCGGCCCTGTTCAACTGTGATGCCAAGGAAATTGTCTGGACATCGGGCGCGACCGAATCGAGCAATCTGGCGATTAAGGGCGCGGCGCATTTTTATCAGAGCAAAGGCAAACACCTCATCACCGTGCGCACCGAGCACAAGGCAACGCTCGACACCATGCGCGAGTTGGAGCGGCAGGGCTTTGAGGCAACGTATCTCGAAGTGGACAGCGAAGGGATGGTTGACCTTGACGCCTTCAAAGCGGCGTTGCGTCCCGATACCATTCTGGTGTCGATGATGTATGTGAACAACGAAATCGGCGTCATTCAGGACATTCCGACGGTGGGCGAGTTGTGCCGCGAGCGCGGCATCGTTTTTCACGTCGATGCGGTGCAGGCAGCAGGAAAACTGTCGATTGATCTGGCCAAGCTGAAGATTGATCTGATGTCGGTTTCGTCGCACAAAGTGTATGGCCCGAAAGGCATCGGCGCGCTTTATGTGCGGCGCAAACCGCGCATCCGGCTGGAAGCGCAAATACACGGCGGCGGCCACGAGCGCGGCATGCGTTCGGGGACGTTGCCGACGCATCAAATCGTCGGCATGGGCGAAGCGTTTCGATTGGCGCGCTTGGAAATGCCCATCGAAGTGCCGCGCTTGACGCGGCTGCGCGATCGTCTATTGAAAGGTTTGCAGGAAATCGAAGAAGTCTATGTCAACGGTTCGCTTGAACATCGCGTGTGCAACAATCTCAACATGAGCTTCAACTTCGTCGAAGGCGAAAGCCTGATGATGGCGGTGCGCGACATCGCCGTTTCGTCGGGGTCGGCATGCACGTCGGCGTCGCTGGAGCCGTCGTATGTGTTGCGGGCGCTGGGGCGCAGCGACGAATTGGCGCACAGCTCGATTCGTTTTTCGGTGGGGCGTTTCACCACCGAGGAAGAAATTGATTACGCTGTCGCGTTGCTCAAACAGAAAGTGCACAAACTTCGTGAGCTGTCGCCGCTGTGGGAAATGTATTGCGACAAAGTGGATTTGAATCAAGTGCAATGGGCAGCGCATTGAAGGTTGCGCGCCGAGCAAAGCGAAACGACAGGAGGCCGGAATGGCTTACAGTGAAAAAGTGTTGGAACATTATGAGAATCCGCGCAACGTCGGTTCGTTCGACAAAGCCGAGAGCGATGTGGGCACCGGCATGGTCGGCGCGCCGGCGTGCGGCGACGTGATGCGCTTGCAGATCAAAGTCGGCAAAGACGGAGTGATTGAAGACGCGCGTTTCAAAACTTACGGTTGCGGCTCGGCGATCGCGTCGTCGTCGCTGGTTACCGAGTGGGTCAAAGGCAAAACGCTCGACGAAGCGATGGCGATCAAAAATACCCAGATCGCCGAAGAACTGGCGCTACCGCCGGTGAAAATCCATTGCTCGATTCTGGCCGAGGACGCAATCAAGGCGGCCATCGCGGATTACAAAGCGAAGGGCGGCGCGCAAAGCCACGCCGAAGAAACGGCGGAAGCGAAAGTGTGCGCGCCGCATGTGCCGACGGCGTGAGTGAAAAAAACGAGTGAAAAAAGCAGCGTGAAAAATGCAGATTGAAAAAAAGCGAAGGAGAAACGAACATGACCATTGAGCTGACGCCGAGCGCCGTTAAACATATTCAAACCAGCTTGACCAAGCGCGGCAAAGGCATCGGCTTGCGTCTGGGCGTTCGCACCTCCGGCTGCTCCGGTCTGGCGTACAAAATCGAATACGCCGACGAAATGCAGCCGGAAGATGTTTCTTTTGAGCGCGACGGCGTGACCGTCGTCATCGACAAAAAAAGTCTGCCGTATCTCGACGGTACGCGGCTCGATTATCAGCGTGAAGGATTGAACGAAGGTTTCAAATTCGAGAATCCGAACATCAAATCGCAGTGCGGTTGCGGCGAGTCGTTCAGCGTTTGATTTTTCGTTGAAGCGTTTTCCCTCTCCCGCCCCTTCGGGGCACCCTCTCCCGCAAGCGGGAGAGGGAATGAATATACAATCTTGAATCAAAATCGCTTTCACGCCGATTGTTTTCAATGAATCAGAATCCTAAACCCGACTACTTCACCCTGTTCAATTTGCCGCGCCGGTATGCGTTAGACGAGACGGCGTTGGGCGAATCATGGCGCGCGTTGCTCTCGCGGGTGCATCCCGATACGGCGGCGCTTGCCGATGCGGCGGTCAAACGGCAGTCGGTCGAAGATGCCGCTTACCTCAATGAAGCGTACCGCGTTCTCAAAGACCCGGTGCGACGCGGCGAGTATTTGTTGCAGTGTTACGATGAAGCATCGACAGGTTCCCATGAAACGTTGCCTGTTGAATTTTTGAGCGAGCAACTGGATATGCGCGAGGCGGCAGAGGAAGCATGGCAGATGGGCGACCGCGACCGCTTGGAATCGTTGCACGCTTCTTTGACGGCGGCGCAGCAGCAGCAACAAAAAGTGCTGGCGGCGCTCTTCGTTGATGAAGCGCCGTCGATGGAGATGTTGGCAAGCGCGCGTCAACATGTATTGATGCTACAATTTATCACCCGTTTTGCCGATGATCTCGACGAAAAATTAAACGCCTGAAAAATGTTGCTGCAAATTTCCGAGCCTGACAGTCAGGCGACTCACCCCGCGCCGGCGCGCAAACGCGCTGCCGGTATCGACTTGGGAACGACGCATTCGCTGGTGGCGAGCATGCCGCAAGGCGTCGCCACGGTGTTGCCCGATGAAAAGGGACGGGTGTTATTGCCGTCGGTGGTGCGTTACGACGAAGCCGGAGAAGTTGCGGTGGGCTATGGCGCGTTGCCGTGGCTGGCGCGTGACGCCGCCAACACGATCGCTTCGGCCAAGCGTTTGATGGGGCGCGGGTTGACCGACCTCGGCGACATGCGCCAGTTTCCCTATCAGTGGGCGGAAACTTCGGCGACAGAAGCGGCGGGCATGGTGCGTTTGAAAACGCGCGCCGGGATCAAAAATCCGGTTGAAATCTCCGCTGAAATTTTGAAAGCGCTGCGCTTGCGCGCCGAAGCGCAATTGGGCGGCGCGCTCGAAGGCGTTGTCGTGACGGTGCCGGCGTATTTCGATGATGCGCAACGGCAGGCGACGAAAGAAGCGGCGCGCTTGGCGGGTCTCAACGTTTTGCGTTTGTTGAACGAGCCGACGGCTGCGGCGATTGCTTATGGCCTCGATCAGGGCGCCGAAGGCGTTTACGTCGTTTATGATTTGGGCGGCGGCACGTTCGATGTTTCCATTTTGCGTTTGTCGCGCGGCGTGTTTGAAGTGTTGGCGACGCACGGCGATTCGGCGCTGGGCGGCGATGATTTCGATCATCGCGTGTTCTGCTGGATTCTCGAAACCGCCAACCTGCCGCCGCTGGCGGCGGAGGATGTTCGCTTGCTGTCAACCGTGGCGCGCAGCGCCAAAGAAACGTTGTCGCAGCATGAAACCGCGCCGGTGGCGGCGATGTTATCGACAGGCATCAGAGTCGAGTTGACATTGACCGCCGAGGTATTTACCGAGATCACGCAACATCTGGTGCAAAAAACGCTGACGCCGGTGAAGCGCGCGCTGCGCGACGCCAAGCTGTCGATCGACGACATCAAAGGTGTTGTGTTGGTTGGCGGCGCGACGCGGATGCCGCAGATACGATTGGCGGTCGCCGGATTTTTCAAGCAGCCGCCGCTGCTCAATCTGAATCCTGATGAAGTGGTGGCGCTGGGCGCGGCGATTCAGGCCAACGCGCTGGTCGGCAATCGCGCGCTCGACAGCGGCGAAGATTGGTTGCTTCTCGATGTTACGCCGCTGTCGCTCGGTTTGGAGACGATGGGCGGGCTGGTTGAAAAAATCGTGCCGCGCAACGCCAGCATTCCGCTGACGCGAGCGCAGGATTTCACGACGTTCAAGGACGGACAAACCGCGTTGGCGATTCATGTGGTGCAGGGCGAGCGCGAGAAAGTGAGCGATTGCCGCTCGCTGGCGCGTTTCGAGTTGCGCGGCATTCCGCCGATGGTTGCGGGCGCGGCGCGAATCCGCATCACGTTTCAGATCGACGCCGACGGTTTGTTGTCGGTCTCGGCGCGTGAGCAGACCACCGGCGTCGAAGCCTCGATCGTGGTGAAGCCGTCGTATGGGCTGAGTGAAAATAAAATCACGCGAATGCTCGAAGAATCGCTGGAACATGCGCGCGACGACATGCAGGCTCGAGCGCTGGCGGAGTCGCAAGTCGAAGCCGACCAACTGATGGAGTTGACGCAACACGCGCTGGCGGCAGACGGCGATTTGTTGAACGATGCCGAGCGCACCGCGATCGACGCGGCATTGGCGGAACTGGGGCAGCGCCGGCAGGGGCAAGCGCTCAACGCTTTGCGTTTGGCGCTGGCGAAAGCGAACAAAGCGACGGCCGAATTTGCGGGACGGCGAATGGATCGCAGCGTTCAGAAAGCGCTGACCGGCAAGCGCGTTGACAGTGTGGTAAAGGAGTAAGCATGCCGACCATCACCGTATTGCCGCACCCGGAATGGTGCAAAGAAGGCGCGTCGTTCGAGGCGCCGACGGGCGAATCGTTGCTCAATGCGTTGCTGGCGCACGGCGTTCAAGTCGAACACGCCTGCGAAAAAGCCTGCGCGTGCACGACTTGCCATGTGATCGTTCGCCAAGGATTCGACTCGCTGGACGACGCCAGCGAGAAGGAAGAAGATATGCTCGACCGCGCTTGGGGCTTAACCGCAACATCGCGGCTTTCCTGCCAAACGCGGGTTGGCGCGGCGCCGCTGGAAATCGAAATCCCGCGTTATACTATCAACCATGCGAAAGAGAAATGAGGTTGATGATGGCGACGAAATTAACCTGGCAAGACACTTACGATATCGCTGAAGCGCTGGCCGACGCGCATGAAGAAATCGACCCGCGCACCATTCGTTATACCGATCTGCATCGGTGGATTTGCGAGTTGCCGAATTTCGGCGACGATCCCGACGCGAGCAACGAACGCATCCTCGAAGCGATTCAGTTGGCGTGGATCGACGAGGCGGGGTGATTGTCAGGAATCGGGAATCAGGAGCCAGGTATCAGAATGTAGGGGCGATTATCCTCGGTCGCCCCTACATTTTTGATATCTGAAAACTACATCATCCCCGCCGTTCTTGGCAGCCACAGCGAGATGATCGGAACGTAGGTGACGAGGATCAGGAACACCAGCATCGTCAAGAGCCACGGCCACACGGCGATGGTCAGTTCGGTAATCCCCATTTTGGTAATCCCCGAAGCGACGTACAGGTTGAGGCCGACCGGCGGGTGACACATGCCGACTTCCATGTTGACGACGATCAGCACGCCGAAGTGAATCGGGTCGATGCCGAGTTTCATCGCAATCGGGAAAAGGATCGGCGCCATGATGAGCACGATCGACGACGGCTCCATGAAGTTGCCGGCGGCGAGCAGAACGATATTGACTACGAGCAGGAAGCCGATGACGCCGAGACCATGTTCGAGAATCCAGCCGCTCATGATTTGCGGAATGTTTTCCGAAGTCATCAGGAACGAGAACAGCGCCGCGTTGGCGATGATGAAGAGCAGCATTGCCGACATGTTGGCCGAAGCCAACAAGATTTTCGGAACATCTTTCAGCGGCATGTCTTTATAGACAAACACCGAAACAATAAAGGCGTAAACGGCACTCATCGCCGCTGCTTCTGTCGGCGTGAACATGCCGGAATATATCCCGCCCATCACAATGACAATCAACATCAGTCCCCAAACGCTTTGCATGAAGGAGCGAGCGATTTGCTTCAGACTGGCGCGGGGCATGCGCGAATAGTTGTATTTGCGGGCGCGGTACCAAGTAGTTGTGCCGAGCATCGCGGCAAGCATCACCCCTGGAATCACACCAGCCATAAACAGCGCCCCAACCGAGGTATTGGTGGCAACCGAATACATCACCATGACGATGGACGGCGGAATCAGAATGCCGAGCGCCCCCGAAGTGGTAATAACGCCAGCGCCGAAGCGCGGCGGAAAACCCTGCTTGGCCATTGCCGGCAGCAGGATCGCGCCGATGGCGACGACGGTGGCCGGGCTGGAACCCGATACTGCCGCAAATAACGCGCAGGCAACAACGCCAGCCAGCCCTAAGCCGCCGTGCATGTGGCCGACGATTGAGGTGGCAAAGGTGATGAGACGTCGGGCGACGCCGCCATGCGTCAGAAAGTTGCCCGCCAGAATAAAGAACGGGATCGCCATGATCTCGAACTTTTCGATGCCGGTGAACAGTTTCATCGCCACCGATTCGATTGGGACTTGCGTCATGAAATAGAAGAAGGTGAGAACGGTCAGCCCCAGCGAAACAGCGATGGGCATCCCCGTCAACATCAGGGCAATAAGCAGTCCGAAAATGATGGCAGCATTCATGAGCGGCTCTCCTTGTTATCGGGGGTAACGTTCGCTTTTTTATTGGCCTCTTCTTCCAGCCCTTCGACATGAGAATGGTCGTGGTGCGGTAGCTCGCCGGTTCTCACATAGGTCCAGGCGACTTGCAAGAAGCGGAAACACATCAGGTAAGAACCGAGCGGAATCGCCAGATAAACGATCCACATCGGCATTTCCAGATCAGGCGAGACCTGATCGGTATGCGCCAATCCCCAGACGAATCTGGCGCCCATGGTGCCGATGCAGCCGGTAAACAAGGCACCAGCGATCATGCCGAACAAGATGAACCCAAAGCGGGTTTTTTCTTTGAGTTGGTTAACCAGAACGTCAACGCCGACGTGGATGCCAGTACGTACGCCGTAAGCGGCGCCGAATTTGGCCATCCATACGAACATGTAAATGCACAGCTCCTGCGCCCAGGAAAAGTTCAGCGATAAAAGCCAGTCTTGCAAATACGGGATCGAGTAGCCCGCCATGTAGCGATGTACCACCGCGACAAAAATAATCACCGTCGCCAGTGCCATTAGCACTATAACGATGATTTCCTCAAGACGGTCGAGGATGGTATTGAACAGCTTTAACATAGGCATTTCAATAATGGATGCAATAGAAAACAAAAAAGCACACGCGCCTCGTCAGATGAAAGTCATGGGAGGCGCGTGTATTTCTATGTAGTATCGCAGAGTTTGAATTATTTATTATCGCTCCGTAGCCTTGTAGAAATCGTCAAGGACTTGTTTGCCGATCCGCGACGCGACTTCATTATGCACCGGCTTCAGCGCCGCGATCCACGCCTTGCGTTCGGCGTCGGTCGGCATATAGATTTCTGTGCGACCGGATGCCCGAATGGCTTCCACCGCGTCGTCGTTGTCTTTCTTGGCGATCTCGTTGTTGTACTCGGTGGATTCTTTCATCGCCTGTTCGAGTATTCCGCGAATATCGGGCGGCAACCCTTCCCAGAATTTCTTGTTGACGATCACCGCGTAGCCGAGATAACCGTGGTTGGTCACAGTGGCGTATTTCTGCACTTCGTGCATTTTCTGCGTGTACATGTTCGACGGCGGGTTTTCGGTGCCGTCAACGACGCCGGTTTGCAACGCTTGATAGACTTCGGAGAACGCCATAACCTGCGGCAGAGCTTTCAGCGCGCGCATCTGCGCGTCGAGCACTTTCGACGACTGGATGCGGACTTTCAATCCCTTCATGTCTTCCGGTTTCTTGATCGGCCTGTTGGCGCTCATGACCTTGAAGCCGTTGTCCCAGTAACCCAAGCCGAGAATGCCCTTCGGCTCAAGCAGCGCCAACAATTTGGCACCGGCCGGTCCGGTTGTTACCTTGTGCAGCGCCGTATAATCTTCAAGGATGTACGGGACATCAAAGACTTCAAATTCCTTGACGCCGAGCGGGCCGAATTTGGCCAGCGACGGCGCCAGCATCTGGACTGCGCCCAGTTGTAACGCCTCCATCTCTTCCTTGTCTTTATACAGCGCGCTGTTAGCGTAAACCTCGACCTTGACGCGGCCTTGAGTCCGTTCCTCGGCGAGTTTCTTGAAAAATTCGGCGGCCTTGCCTTTCGGCGTATCCGTTGCCACGACGTGGCTGAATTTGATCACAATCGGGTTCTGCGGCGTCTGCGCCTGCGCGGTGGAAATCAGCGTGCACGCGCCGATGAGCGCGACGAGCAATGATAACTTTTTCATCAAGGGTCTCCTTTGTATCAAAAATACTGCAAAACAGTTTTATCAAAGAAGCCAGGGGGTTGGCAGCTTCTCGTGATGAGCGCTCTTGCGGTCAGGCAAGCATGGCGAAACACTACTTTCAACCTCGGTAAGGTTATTAAGAGAATACCGTAAAAACGGAGGAAAGAATACCGTAAAAACGGGGCGACGTAACCCCCACAAATGGCATTTCTGGTTTTGAGAAACGATTTAGGACATATTCCATGCTATGAGCACTTTTGGACGTGGCGGGAGCGTTTTTTTTCTTTCCCTACTTACATCACATAGTGCGGCCCGCTGCCGCCTTCCGGCGGCGTCCACAGGATGTTGAGGGAAGGGTCTTTGATATCGCAGGCTTTGCAGTGCAGACAGTTGGCGGCGCAGATGCGTAGCGACAGCGGCGCGTCGGGGGTGTCGTCAGACGGTCGATATTCGTAAACACCGGCGGGGCAATACAATCGTTCGGGGCCGCCGTAACGCGGCAGGTTGAGGCGTTCGGGCAATTCGGCGTGGATCAGGCGCAGATGGCAGGGTTGATCTTCTTCGTGTTGCGTGTGCGCGAGGTAAACCGAGGAAGCGCGGTCGAAAGTGGTGACGCAATCGTAGGGCGGATAAACGAGCGTCGGCATTTCGGCGGCAGGGCGCAGCGTTAGATGGTCGGCGCTCTTGTGTTGCAGCGTTCCCGACAACCAGCCGAGCTTGAGTTGCTGCGCCCAGAGAAAAAAGCCGGCGCACAACAGACCACGGGCAAAGCCGAATCGCAAATAAGGCTTGATGTTGCGCGCCGCGTACAGCTCGTTGCGAACCCAGGAGGTGCGCAAAGCGGCGGGGTAGTCGTGCAGCGTGTCGTGCGCGCGCTGTTGCGTGATGGCGCTGACCGCCGCTTCTGCCGCCAGCATCGCGCTTTTCATCGACGTGTGAATGCCTTGCATACGAGACAAGTTGACCATTCCCGCCGCTTCGCCGATCAGCGCGCCGCCCGAAAACGCCAGATTCGGGAGAATTTGCCAGCGCGGCATGCCTCGACAACCGCGACTGTCTCGAAACGGCATGATCGGGAACGATTGCCAACCGCCGCCGGTCAATGTTCGTGCGCCGAAGCCCACGCGCTCGCCGCCGTGCAGCAGCACTTTCAGCATCGGGTGCGTTTTGAGGCGTTGAAATTCATCGAAGGGCGACAGCGACGGGTTTTCATAGTCGAGGTGAACGACCAGCCCGACGGCGACGTGTTGATCGGGCAAATGATAGACAAAGCCGCCGCCGCCGGCGCGGTCGGCAAGCGGCCAGCCCATGAAATGTATCGCCTTGCCCGCTTGATGTTGCTTGGCGGGAATTCGCCACAGTTCGCGGAAACCGAGACCGTATTTTTGCGGAACGACCTCGCTGCGCAGATGAAAATGTTCTTCGAGAACGCGGGTGAGAGAGCCGCGACAGCCTTCGGCAAGCAGGGTGTAGCGGGCGCGCAACTCGACGCCGGGTTGGTAATTGGGTTTGTGATTGCCTTGACGATCGACGCCGAAATCGCCGGTAACGACGCCGATCAGCGGGCTTTCGGGCGAATCGTCGGCGTACAGCGGTTGTGTAGCGGCGAAGCCGGTGAAAATATCGACGCCGCAGGCTTCGGCCTGTTCCCCGAGCCAGACGACCAGCCGCCCCGGGCTGATGAGAATGTTCTGAGGGTGACGGATCGACTTCGGCAGGCTCCAGTTCGGCAAGCGGAAAGCGCGCTTTTCGCTCAACAGCCACAGCGATTCGTCGGTGAGCGGCGCTCCGAAGGATGATGTGTGTTCGCGCCAGTCCGGCAACAACTCATCAAGCGAGTGCGGGTCGAGCAGGGCGCCGGAAAGCGTGTGCGCGCCCAGCGAAGCGCCTTTTTCGACGACGGCGACGCTGATGTCGGCGCCGGCAGCCTGCGCGGCCTGTTTGGCGCGGATAGCGGCGACCAGCCCCGCCGATCCGCCTCCGACAATCAGCAGGTCATACTCCATCGATTCGCGTTGCGCTATTGTGGTCATGCCAACAACAGTTATGTCATAACAGACTGAAACCTAATAGGAATGATTATAATCAAACTGTTTGGACAACAGACTTTCGGCTCAACATGAAATTTCTGGCAATTCTGATAGCGCTCGTGCTTGAGCAATGGCGTCCGGCCAACTGGCAGGGCGGGGCGGAGTGTTTTTACATGAACTATCTGCGCTGGCTGGAGGTACGGGTGATCGGCTGGGGGCCGTGGCTGGCGACGGCGGCGGC
>JAITBX010000170.1 GCA_031283405.1 Burkholderiales bacterium
TTCCTGCAAATCTTGCAATGCTTTTTTAGCCTATACGGCTTCTTTCTTCATGGGAGAATTTGAATTGTTCAGGGCGGACTAGCAAAATACACGCGTTCGACGGAAGCGGCGCGGTAGCAGGAGTGATTTCGAATCAAGTGGATACAGAGGGGCAGATTGCCCCTTTGATCCCTGATGCCTGATACCCGATGTTTGATCAACGCAGCGCTTGAATACTCCACAACACGCCGATGAGTATCGGCTGGTGCAGCATGTAAACCCACAGGCTGCGTCGTCCCATCCAGATCAGCAATCGCGCAACGCGGTTGTGAGACGCGGAAATTGTTTTCTGAATCGACAGCAAGAGCGGCGCGATGCCGATGCCGATCAGCACGACGCCGAGCCACGGAAAGAGCGGAACGTAATCTTCGGTGCGCGGTAATTCAGTGACGAATCCGATCACAGAGAAGACGCGAGGATTGAAGAACGGGATTGAAAACGTAACGCTGATCAGAATGAAGATGACGCCGAAGATCAACGCGAGACGTGGGTGGCTGAGAAACGGCCAGAGGAGGATCGAAGCGATGGCGATGAAGTGCAACACGCCGAAATAGATGAACGATTCGGGGAAAAGCGCGTAGCTTGCGGCCGTGACGATCAACGCGCAGACTGCAATTTTGAGGATGCGAATCCAGAAAGCGCGGCGGCTGATGTTGCGCGTGTGCGCGACGAAAAGGCTGATGCCGACGATCAACAGGAACGAAGAAAGAATGAGGGTGCGCGAAATTTTCCAGATCGGGCTGTGGTAAGGGTCTGCTTCGATGAAGCCGAGCCATTGCAGATCAAACGAGAAGTGATAAACGATCATCGCAACGAGCGCCAACCCGCGGCTGATGTCGAGCCAATGGAGGCGGTGCGACAGGGTTATTTTTTCTTTGTTCATTTAGGTAATTTTTGATTTACATTTGTACGCTGTGTCTTTTCCTCATTGATTACGAAAACAAACAAGTTTTTTAAGCGAAAGCTCTTGTCGTTTGCTCTACCGCCCCGGACTCGCCCGGCGGGCGAGTGACTTTCTTGTGTGGACAAGAAAGTCACCAAAGAAGCCATCCCCATTCCGCCGCCCGCTTCGCGGGTTCCCTGCGCTTCTCGATCGGCGCAGGGGCTCGGGAACTCGCAATTCTGAAAAGAACAGAGAATTGCTCAAACAACCCTCGCCCTGTTTCTGCGCTGCCCTGCGATGCTCGGCGGCTTCAAGGGGAAAGTGAAACCGTGCCCATGTGAAGCGTATGAAGGCGATGTGTGAACGTATCACTTCATTTCCAGAATGTAAGCGCCTTGCGCATCCGGCGAACCGGAGGCCGCCAACAATTGTTTCAACGCTTCCGGCGCGTCCGGGCGCGGCGTGATTTTCAATGTGCCTTGCTGTTTGCCGGAAGCGTCAGTTTGAAAGCTGCCGTCGAGCGCGACAGCGCCGCCTTCGTTTTTGATAGTGCTCTGGCTGCCTTGTTGATGGTTGTCGATGTTGAAAGTCACGTTGCCGAGATCGACCGGCACTTCGTGAAACACCATTTGCGCATTTTGCCAGTGCCCCGTGATTTTGCCTTCCTGGCTTTTATCTTGAACTTGCAACGACGGAATATCGACGACGAGCGCGCCTTCCATCGCCTGCACCATTTTCGGCGGCAACAGCGTTTGCAACACGGCTGCCGAGGTGTGCAACGACAAACCGTCGAGCGCCAATCCTCTTTTGCTGAACGTCAACACGCCGCTCAAACTCGGCGCGGTTTCTTCGGCCAGCAATCGCCAACGCGCCGCGCCGTTGAGCAAAGCGGAAGGTTCAAAGCGCCAGCGTAGCGGAGTGAGAACGGTTCCCTGCGCGTAGGTCAACATCCCGCTGCCGTTCCACAATGTTCCGCTCGCTTCGGCCACGCGCCATTGGCCGTGTGAGGCGCGGTCGAGGCTGCGATCGAGTAGCGACGCCGGCGCGAAAAAAATCAGCGCGGCGACGATGAGCAACAGGACGAGAAAAAGTTTCAGAAACTTGCGCATGATAAGGACTCTACAAAAATTCAGTGGCGTTATAAAAATTCAGGGGCGAGCGAGAACAAGCTCGACACGCAACAATCCGCTCGCTTGCCCGCTTGCCTTTCCGCTGCTTTTCCCTTCCGCGCGTTTGTCGGCGCTGCCGGTCAGCGGCGTCAGTGAAGCGGTCGTCACATAAAAGTGTTCTTCGCGCTGCATCGCGTCGAGCCATTGCACGAGCGTGTCGAACGGTATCGCCGAGAAGGTGAGCGAAACGGTGTTTTGTTGCGCGGCGTTTTGTTGAACATCAAGCGCCACAATCGCCGAGGCCGCATTGAAACGCGCGGCGACACGCTGAACAGCGGCGCGGGCATCGGCAGTGGCGGGAGTTTCGGTTTGACGATTCAAGCCGACACTTTCGCTGAGTTGGCGTTGTGCTTGCTCGAGTTGCGCCTGAGCAAGTGGCAGTTCGCGCTGCATTCGTTGCAGATGTTGTGTCAGCGGCAGCCACAGCCACAACCACAACAGGCCGACGACGACGAGCGCGGCCAGCGCGAGAATGATGCGCCGTTCGTGGCGCGGGCGATGTTGCCATTGCAAACGCCAGCGTTCGAGAGCGGGAGGCACGGAAGTCATCGCGCGTTCTCCTGCGTTTGAACGCGCACTTTATAACCGGAAGCGGTGCTGCCGCTGGTCGCTTGCAGACCGATGCGATGCAAACCAGTCTCTAATGTTTTCTGCGCTGTTGCATCGAGCGGCGTGTATTCAAACGTCCAGGCGCGATCAGAATAGACGGTGTTGCGCAATGTTCCCGGCGGCAACGTTTGCAACGATGGCGCAGCGCGCGCCAAGAGCGGCAGCGCGTCATCGGGCGCGGCCAGACCGGCGCGGTGACGCGCGTTGGCGTAAGCGCGCGACCATTGCGCGGGAATCATCGATGTGTCCGATTTTTCCGGCAAGTTGGCTTCGCTTGCCAACGCTTGCCAGCCGCGCGAGATTTGCCAGCGTTGCCACAAGGACGAACTCCAAACGACAGCGGTGGCGATGATGTGCAACGCCAGCGCGATACCGACTAACGACGCGGCAATTCGCCAACCTTTGCCCGAAGCGCGTGACGAAGGCGACGCGGCGGATTCGGTTTGCGGCAAAAGCTCGGCGGCTTGAGTAAAGAGTGGCGGTTCAACTTTTGTCCAGAGCCAAGGCGGATCAACGATGAGACGGCAAGCAGGATTGGCTTGTTGCCAGACTGATAAAGTTTCGGTGGGCAACGACGCATGGATGCGCAATGTTTTGGGCGGCGCGGTTTCGGCAGACAGCGCCAGCGTCAGTTCGGCAGGCAGCGCTTTTGGATTCGCATCGGGAGAAAGATCAAGTGCGAAGGCACTGCCGCCGCTGTTGCGGTCGCGGCGTACGAAGCCGCGACCGTCAGAGGATACGCACCAATGCCAAGCATCGGCGTCGGCGGCGATCAATTCCGCTTCGCTGAGGGCGCGGGTGATGCCGAGTTTTCTCAACGCTTCCAGCAGCGTTTGTTCGACCAATAAAACCTGCACCCAGCCGTCGCGTTGCTGCGGGCCGATAACGATGCGCTGGGCGGACAAGGGCGTCGCCAATCGGTCTTCAAGTTGCAAGCGAATGGCGCTGTCGAGGCGCGACGCCGACAACGGCGGCAATTTGAACGCCAGCAACGGCGCAAGATCGGCGGCGAGAACAGCTTCGCGTTGATCCTCATTTTTGTTACCCCGCGGCCATTGCTCGGCGCTGTCGCGCCCTTCGCGGAAGCAAATGCCGCGCTCGTCGAATAGCCCCCAAGCGAAAGCGCGTGAAGTGGCGGGCGGAGCGTCGAAAAAAATGCGAAGGGTGGTCATCGGAGTTTAACGGGGCGCGCAATTCACTATTCTACCGTTTTCCAGACGATTTCCGGCCAATGCCCCGCTTCGCTGTGCAGCAACGCCTGCGCCTGCGCGCGGGCATTGCCTTGACGGGCGCGGACGGTGACTAGAAAATAGCGGCTGCTGACGCCCAGCCCTTCGTCCTTGAACACGCCGGCATTGAGCGACACGCGACGGTGAAATTCCGCCAGCGAAGAGAAGGGTTGCTTGTCGCGCTCCGTCCAAATTTTGTTGAGATCGTCGTCGCTGATGTCGGCGAACGCGGCTCTCAGCGTATCGCGTTCCGCCGTGTTGATGTTGAGAGGCGTCGGCTTCGGCAGGGCGACGAGATGGGGCGCCAGTTTGCTCACGGCAGCAGGAGGCAAGGGAAGGTCGCCAAGATCAAAGAGCGGCGGCAGCGGCGGAGTCTTGTTTGACGGCGCCGGCTTGTCGTTGAAATTGTCGCCGATGCTGTAATAAGCGAAAAGCGTTTGGCGCGCCTGACCGTCGATCCCCAGTTGGCGGCACAGACGATTGAGGCGTTCAAAATGGATGCGCTTCGTGCCGGAATCCGGCAACAGATTGTTGAGATTAAAGCGGCTTTGCAAGTCGGTGATGCGGCCTTCGATGAAACCGTTTTCGATGGGCGTCGGCGGCAGCGGAAAGGCCCACGATTGTTTCAGATGGGTGACATCGCCGTCACGCCCTGCGTCTTGAAAGAGGATAAGACTCGCCCATTGCACACCGGCATCGGCCAGCGCTTGCGCTTGCGCATGATCGCGCTGCGCTTCAACGCCGGAGAGCCAGCGCTGCTCGCCGGCGATCAGCGTCACGGCGACGGCGGCGGCCAGCGCCGCGACCAACATGGCGACGATCAAAGCGCTGCCTTGTTGGCGCGGAAAATATTTTGCGGGCTTCATTGCAACACCAGCAGGCGCTCAATCACTGCGCCGTCGGCACCCGCCAGTTGAATGCGCATCGCGCGCGGTAACGCGGCCTCGCCGAGACGCGGCCACTCGTCGATCCAGTCGCCGTCTTGAGTCAGGTATTCAAGTTTGAAAAGAGCGACGCCGTCGAGCAGCAGATAACGTTGCGGTTGCGTGTTCGGCGCGTTGTCGAACGCCGTCCAATAAAGCAATTCGAGCGTGCCGCCGTTTTCATTCTTCTGCCAGACATACGCCATTCGTTGCCTGCGCGCAGCGCCCACCGTCGTCGCCAAACCCGAAGCGGCGCGGGCGAATTGAAGCTCGACGCGATGTTGTTGTTCGTGCTTTCCCAACCACGGCGGCAAAGTGTTTTTTCCTTCGAGCAACGGTCGCGGCAGCGCTTGTCGGACATCGGCTTCGATGCGAGTGAACACCTGCTCGATGGCGCGCCAGTGCGCGGCTTCCTGCGTCAACCGCAACTCGCCGTCGCTCAAACTGTTGGTGGCGCGATAAGCCAGCACCGAAATCACCGAGAAGATCATCAGCGCGATCAGGGTTTCGATGAGCGTGAAGCCGCACAGCATCTTCATCGCGCATCCTTTCGCTCTTTCGTTTCTTTTCGCTCCGATAGCATCGGAACGCCGAGATAACTGTTCAATCGCGCCAGTTCGTAATTCGGCGTTTGCATTTCGACGACGCGAATGTCGATCTTGCGAAAGGCGGGGTTGGGCGTCGGGCTGACCGTTTGTTGCCAAGCGAAGGCGATGCCGGCTTGCGACGCTTTGCCCTGAACTGTGCCGACAGGAGGCAACTCAGGCAACAGCTTCGCTTCGGCCAAACGGTTCTCCGCGACCCACAACGCCAACGTGCGCAACTTCAACTCATTGGCGTTGTCGGCGCTTTGATTCAGCGCGCGCAATCCGGCAGCGAGCGCAACGGCGATGATCGTAAGCGCGACAAGAATCTCGATCAGAGTGAAACCGCGAGAGTTTTTCATGGCGCGGCTTCCGAAGGTTCCGGTTGCGTGGCGAAAATGCGTCCCAACGGATCGCTGTTCAACTGGAGCGACCAAGCGGCGCTGCGCAGTTCGAGCGCGTAAGGCTCGGAACGCCCCGACGGCAAGAGCGGCACGATGGCGTCGGCGGCGAGCGGTTGACCGGCGTAATGCAGCGGGCGCAAAAAAAGATTGTCGGGCAGCCGATGCGCGGCGAGCGGATCGTCGTCGGTCACCGCGCGCCAGGAAACATTTTTATCGGCGTCTTCGGGAATCATCCAGAAACGCCAGCCGCGCCCTTCGGGAAGCGCCGAGATGCCGACAATTTCGTGGCGAAAGCGGGCGCGGTCGGCGGCGTATTCAAGCGCGCCGGTGAGGCGTTGCGCTTCGCGCTGCATCGCACCGCGCTCATCGCTGTGAATCGACAAGGTAATCAGTCCGGCGACAACCGCCAGAATGACCAGCACGATCAGAATTTCGATCAGCGTGAAACCGTGATTTGAATTTGATGGGTTTTGCTTGCGCTCTGCCCATTCTGCGTTTGCTGAAATCCGGCGCTCGCTCACAATTCCCACGACCCGATATCGGCATCGTTGCCTTCGCCGCCGCTTTTGCCGTCGGCGCCGAAACTGAATACGTCGATTTCGCCGTGCAGGCCGGGGTTCAGATATTGGTAGGGATTGCCCCACGGGTCGGGCGGCAAGCGCTCCAGATAGCCGCCCGCTTTCCAGTTGGGCGGTTCCGGCGGCGCGGTGGGGCGCGCTACCAGCGCATTCAGCCCTTGTTCGGTGGTCGGATAGCGCTGATTATCGAGCCGGTAAATTTTCAGCGATTGCATCAAGGTCGCAATGTCGGTCTTGGCGGCGGTGACTTTCGCCTGATCGGGGCGATCCATAAATTTGGGAACGATCAGCGCCGCCATGATGCCCAGAATGACGATGACCACCATGATTTCAATCAAGGTGAATCCAGAGGGGTGGCGAGCGGGCGGAGAGAGAGATAAGGGCGTCGTATTCATTCGGCGATTATAAGGCAGGGATCAGGAATCGGGTATCGGGGATCAGGGTGTAGGGGCGGGCTTCAAGCCCGCCCGTGCGACATTCTGGCAGAGAGGCATATGCGGCGCTTTGCTGCCCTCTCCCGGCCTTCGCCCACCCTCTCCCGCAAAGCGGGAGAGGGAAAAACTGTTCTAAAATGGCGCGGATGAAGAAAAGGTATGTCATTCGAGGCTTGGCGGCGCTGATCTTGCTGGCGCTGTTGGGCGTGGCGTTGTTGGCGTGGGTCTGGCGGCAGCCCTTGCCGTTGCCGTCGCAGCCTTATATGTTGACGGTGCCGAAGGGCGCGACGCTCAATCAGGTGGCGGCGATGCTGGCGCGCGACGGCGTGTTGAAGCATCCGTGGCAACTGACGTTGCCGGCGCGGGCGCAGGGAAATGCGACGGCGATCAAGGCAGGGCGCTACCGTTTCGAGGGCGAAGTGACGCTCGCCGCGCTTTTGCAGAAGCTGGTGGGCGGCGTGACGGCACCGGTGGTGATCACGATTGCCGAAGGCTCGACTTTCGCCGATTTGAAGCGACTGCTGCGCGACCAGCCGGATGTCGTCAACACGTTGCTCGATGCGTCGGACGCGCAAATTCTGGAGGCGCTCGGCGCGACGGAGGCGTCGCCGGAGGGTTTGTTTTTTTCCGACACCTATTACGTCACGGTAGGCAGCGACGATCTGGCGATGTTAAAAACGGCGTATCAAACGATGCAGACGCGATTGAACGACGGCTGGGCAAAACGTCAGCCGGGGTTGCCGCTGGCGTCGCCGTATGAGGCGCTGATTCTGGCGTCGATTGTCGAGAAGGAAACGGGAATGGTCAACGACCGACCCTTGGTGGCGTCGGTATTGGTCAATCGGCTGAAGCTCGGCATGCGTTTGCAGGCCGACCCGACGGTCATCTACGGTTTGGGCGCGCGCTTCGACGGCAATTTGCACCGTCGTGATCTGGACGCGGATACGCCGTACAATACCTATACCCGCGCCGGCTTGCCGCCGACGCCGATTGCGTCGGTGTCGCAAGCGTCGCTCGACGCGGTGCTGCAACCGCCGAACACGAAGTATTTGTATTTCGTGTCGCGCCGGGACGGAAGCGGTAGCAGCGAATTTTCGGAAACGCTCGATGAACACAATCGGGCGGTGACTCGTTATCTTTTGAAACACCGGTTTTGATGATGTTTGTTGCTCCGCGTTTTATTACTCTCGAAGGCATCGACGGCGCCGGTAAAAGCACGCATCTCGATTGGCTGACCGAGGCGTTGCGGCAGCGCGGCGTCAAGATCGTCGTCACCCGTGAGCCGGGCGGCACGATGTTGGGCGAGACGTGGCGCAATCAACTGTTGCACGAAACGATGAGCCGCGAAGCACAAACGTTGTTGATGTTTGCGGCGCGCAGCGAACATCTGGCGCAGGTGATTCGACCGGCGTTGACGCGCGGCGACTGGGTGCTGTGCGACCGTTTCACCGACGCGACGTATGCGTATCAGAGCGGCGGCTACGGCGTTTCCACGGACGCGATCACGCACATCGCGCAGTGGTTGCACGGCGATTGCATGCCTGATCTGACGTTGCTCTTTGATGTGCCGATCGAGGTTTCGCAAAAGCGTTTGCACGGCAAAACGCTCGATCGCTTCGAGCGCGAGCCGAACGGTTTCATGCAGCGGGTGCGCGAAGCGTATCTCGATCTTGCCAAAGCCGCGCCTCAACGTTATCGGGTGATCGACGGCAGAAAAAGCATTGACGCCATTCGTGATGAACTGCGCGGCATTCTGGATAATTTGTTTTAGACCGTTTTTGATTCAATCGTGCCCATTCATGCGCTGCCAGCCTCCACCCTAACCCTCCCCCAGCGGGGGAGGGAACGTGCCTCCTTCCCCCTCTGGGGGAAGGTTGGGATAGGTCGCCCCTACGATCTTTCCCCTCTCCCGCTTGCGGGAGAAGGTGCCCCGAAGGGGCGGGCGAGGGAAATTTTGTATTCACTTGAATCGAAAGCGCGCTAAACACGATGGCCAAGTCCCCCAAAATTTCTGCGCGAAGAATCGCCGCGATTGAAGAAGAAACCGTCGTGCCGTTCTTTGAATGGCACGACGCTTACCCGTGGCAGCACGCGGCGTTGCGGGAGCGCTTGCGCGTTTCCTGGCCGCAGTCGTTGTTGATTCACGGCGCAGCCGGCATCGGCAAACGGGCGCTGGCGCTCAACGCAGCGCGGGCGCTGTTGTGTGAAGGCAAAAAAAATCACGGCGAAGCCTGCGGCGTTTGCGAAAGCTGTCACTATGTCGAGCAGGGGCAGCATCCCGATCTGATGCTGATCGAACCGTTTGAAACCGAAGCGTCGGGCGAGATCAAATCGTTGAGCGCGATTCCGATTGACGCGATTCGCCGCTTGATCGACTTCATGCAGGTGACCAGTCATCGTCAGCGCGCCAAGGTCGCGGTGATCGTGCCGGCGGAGCGGATGAACGCGGCCTCCGCCAACGCGCTTGCCCTTGCGCTCGGG
>JAITBX010000196.1 GCA_031283405.1 Burkholderiales bacterium
GCTTCCCGTAAAAATCCTATGATCTGTTCTTCCGAAAACCTCTTCTTCATTTCCAATCTCCTTTGTCTTTGGGATTGGACTCTAATTCCAGCCGCTACTCAATTCCGGGGGGACGTCGACGAAGCGCTTTATTCTGAAACGCGATTTGGCAAGGCATTCCTCTACTGGATCGGCATCATTAAAATCGTTCGCCGCCCCGGCTTTATGGTGATATATCCCAACAACCTTGCTACTTTTATTATCCCCAATCGAGCGTTTTCATCGCCTGAACGACGCCAATTATTTTTTGAAGCGGTAAAAGAAAAACTCGCCGCAAAATGAATTGGTTCGCTGAGAGCGTTTTTGATTAAACTTGTAATTCCCCGCGCTCTTGGCGCGGGGTCGTTTATTGTACATCTGCCATTTCCCCCCTCCCGCTTGCGGGAGAGGGTGCAAGGGCGGCATTCTGCCGCCCACAAAACTTCGGATGACCGAGGGCCGTCGCCCCTACTAATTCCTGATTTCCTGATACGTCGCTTTCAACAAACGGTCGCGCACCGCCAGCCATTCAGCGCTCGCCGGGACATCTTCGATCAGCAAAACATCGTCGCCGTGCGCGTCCAAGGCGCGCAGTGCGGCGTAAAGCATGTGCGCGTAGCCTGAAACATCGACCGGCGCGATGAGGGTGTGGGCGGCGCGTTCGGGCGCGTGGGCAGTGCGCAGCAATGCCGCCACGCGCTTGCCTTCGCGGTGATAGCGGCTCGAAACGGCAGCCAGAGTTTCAGCGTTGACGAGTTCTGCCGGCGTGCGCGGCGCGTAATGCGATGCTAACGTTCCGGGCGCACGCGGAGTGGCGGAGCCGTCGGCAGTGTCGGCAGCAGCACGGGAGCGATCGGGATGTCGCAGCGGAACGCCCAGCGTCGCTTCGAGCGCTATCAACGGCAGCGAGCCGGGGCGCAGCAGCAGGGGAGCGTCGCCCGTGAGCGCGATGATCGTGCTTTCGATACCGTGTTCGCAAGAGCCGCCATCGACGATCATCGCCACACGATCTTCCAAATCGTCGGCGACGTGCTGCGCCGTGGTCGGAGAAACGTGGCCGAAGCGGTTGGCCGACGGCGCGGCGATTCCGCGCCCGCCTTGCGCCGCAAATGCTTGCAATAGCCGCCGCGCCACCGGATGCGACGGCATTCGAATGCCGACGCTGTCCTGACCGCCGGTGACGGCATCGCTGACGTGCGCGGCGCGCGGCAAAATCAGCGTCAAGGGGCCGGGGCAGAAACGGGCGATGAGTTTTGACGCCGCTGCGGGAATCTCGCGCGCCCAGAACGCAAAATCTTCGGCAGCGGCGACATGAACAATCACCGGATGGTTGGCAGGCCGGCCTTTGGCCGCGAAGATTTTGGCGACGGCGGCAGGATTGGCCGCGTCGGCGCCGAGGCCGTAAACCGTCTCCGTCGGGAAGGCAACGAGTTCGCCGGCGCGCAACAATGTAGCGGCGCGCTCCAGCGTGGCGCGCGTGGCGGGAGCGATGAGAGAAGAAGGCGGCGAATCGGTCATGGGTGAGGCGAAAACTCATAGCCTAAGGCAAAACACGGGAATTTGCTACAATGTCACGTTTTAGCGTTGCGCCTTTTCTATCTTTCGTTGGCGCAACAGGAGTCATAATGAACGAATTTCTCTTCACGTCGGAATCGGTTTCGGAAGGCCACCCGGACAAGGTGGCCGACCAGATTTCGGATGCCGTGCTCGACGCGATTCTGACGCAAGACCCGCATGCCAGAGTGGCGGCGGAAACGCTGGTGTCCACCGGCCTCGTGGTGATGACCGGCGAGATTACGACGCGCGCCAGTGTCGATTACGCCAACGTCGCCCGCTCGACGATCCGCCGAATCGGCTACAACGAGCCGGCGCTGCGCTTTGATGCCGACGGCTGCGCCGTGATGGTGTGCTACGGCCATCAGTCGCCCGATATTGCGCAGGGCGTCGATCATGCTTCCGACGAAGCGCTCGATCAGGGCGCCGGTGATCAGGGGCTGATGTTCGGCTACGCCTGCGATGAAACGCCGACGCTGATGCCGCTGCCCATTTATTACGCGCACCGGCTGGTGCAGCGTCAGGCCGACGTGCGGCGCGATGGCCGCCTGCCGTGGTTGCGCCCCGACGCCAAATCGCAAGTCACCGTTCGCTATCAGAACAATCGGCCGACGGCGATTGACACTGTCGTGCTCTCGACCCAGCACCATCCCGAGATGAACGACAAACAAAAAGCGCTGGCCGAAGCCGTGGTTGAAGAAATCATCAAGCCGGTGCTGTCGCCCGAAATGCTCAAAGGCACGCGCTTTCTGGTCAACCCGACCGGACGCTTCGAGATCGGCGGCCCGCACGGCGACGCCGGACTGACCGGCCGGAAAATCATCGTTGATACCTACGGCGGCGCTGCGCCGCACGGCGGCGGTGCGTTTTCGGGCAAGGACCCGTCCAAAGTGGATCGCTCGGCGGCCTACGCGGCGCGCTATGTCGCTAAAAACATCGTCGCCGCCGGACTGGCGCGGCAGTGCCAAGTGCAGCTCTCCTATGCCATAGGCGTTGCAAAGCCAATCAACGTGACGGTTTACACCGAAGGCACCGGCGTCATCGACGACGCCAAAATCGCTGAATTGGTCAACGCCCATTTCGACCTGCGGCCTAAAGGCATCATCAAAATGTTACAACTGTTACGACCCATTTATGCAAAAACTGCCGCGTATGGTCACTTTGGCCGCGACGAGCCGGAGTTTACTTGGGAGCACACCGACAAAGCGCCGTTGTTGCGCGAAGCCGCCGGAATCAAAGGCGAAGCACCGGCGCGGTGAATAGACGTAAGCGATTGAATTTTTGTTGAAAAGTTGTTTAAATGACGTGCTCGCCTGCGCCTTAACGACGCCATAGCATGACGAAAAGCCCTTTGATTAACCGTCAAGCGACAACCGCCTCGACAAGCAAGTTTAGAAATTGTTATAACGCATTGATTTTTAATTTATATTATTTTTTGAAAAGGAGCTATCATGGCCGAACGTACCCGTACCCGCCGCAACACCATCGAACGCCGTTGCCTCGGCAAAACCTTCAAGCGCATGTTCGTCGGCGCCCCGAAAGGCGTCTTCAAGATGCTTGAGCAAGTGAAAAAGCCCAAGACAGCAAGCAAGTAACCACTTGTTTTTATAGAGATTCCTTCTGCAGCGCGGCGGGCGATTGCCGTTGCGAAGGAAGGCATTATTCGTCCCTCTCCCCTCGTGGGAGAGGAACAAAGGGGGAGAGGCGCGCCATCACGCAAAGCCCCTTTTTATAGGTTACGGGTCGGAAATTGTTTCGTAGGGGCGGAATTTTGCCGCCCGCAGCGCGGGCGACCGAAGGCGATCGCTCCTACGAAGTTGGGGACGGAAGGGTATGCGCCCATTTCCCTGTACCATAATTTTTGCGAAGGCAGTAATCCAGAAAGCA
>JAITBX010000146.1 GCA_031283405.1 Burkholderiales bacterium
AAGGCCGAAGGCCGCAGGACAGCCGAAGGCTGGTTCCGCGCAGCGGAATGCGGCGAAGCCGCACAAAACCCATGCGGGAAACGAAATCAATTTTTCTCAATCGTAACGATGAAAATACAAACTTACAATTATAGTCAGGCACACGATGAGCACTTCTTCTCGAATCTCACGGCAGAAAATTGAAGCGCGTGCGCTTGAGCCGTTCAAAGCGGCGGCGAATGAACGGGGGCTTCCATTTCATCATGGTCAAGGCCACGAGAACCGCTTGCCGATCAGGCGCAACGTGTATTTTCAGTTCGGCGATTTGCGGGTTGAGATGCCTGGCGTCACTGTGATTGTTGAAGTCGAATCGGGCGGCGGTATTACCAATCTTGTGAAATACTGGGAGGCGATTGCTTCACAACGGCTCAATAAGCCTGTCAGGCTTCTTCACCTTTTTCGTCAAACGAGCGAAAATGATTACGCGGCGCATATAAAAATATGGAAATTTCTTTTTCCTCTCATGAAGGAATCGTTGGGCGAAATGTTTGACGGCGCTTGCATGGCGTACCGTGAAGGCGCGCCGGAAAGTTTGGAACCGGCGGTTTCTTTGTTCAAGCAGTGGCTTCAAGAAAATGTCTGAGCCTTCGTTCCGCCCAACATGGAGCCACGCGCAAGCTGTGTGGGGTATGGTGTTGGTCACGCTCATTCGCCACGGCGGTTTATTGCGGGCGACCACAGGTCGCCCCTACACCCTCTCCCGCAAGCGGGAGAGGGGAATAAATGTGCAGGTTAAATCAACGCCACTCTAAAACGGCAATTCCATTTCTCCGCCTGCAACAGCGCGCAGTTGTTCACGAAAGTCGCGTTGTATTCGTTGCAACGCTTTGTCGTTGTCGGCTTCGAATCGCAGCACGACGGTCGGCGTTGTGTTTGACGCGCGCGCCAGCCCGAAGCCGTCTTCGTATTCGACGCGGAGGCCGTCGATGAGAATGATTTCTTTGGCGTCGGGAAAGCGCGCTTCTTTTTGCAGACGCGCAATCAGCGCGTGCTGGTCGCCTTCGCGCGCGCAGGCCAGCGCCAGTTCCGGCGTCGAAGTGCTGTCAGGCAACGCATTCAAAACAGCCGAAGGGTCGGCGTGTTGCGAGAGGATTTCAAGCAGACGGGCGCCGGCGTAGAGGCCGTCGTCGAAGCCGTACCAACGCTCGCCGAAAAAAGTGTGGCCGCTCATTTCTCCGGCGAGTTGAGCGCCGGTTTCTTTCATTTTCGCTTTGACGAACGAGTGCCCGGTTTGGCACATCAACGGCGCGCCGCCGCGCTCTCGAATCCACGGATTTAACAAGCGGGTCGATTTGACGTCGTAAATAATCGTGGCGCCGGGGACGCGCTTCAACACATCGGCGGCGAACAGCATCAACTGGCGATCGGGGTAGATGATGTCGCCTCCGCGAGTGACGACGCCGAGACGATCGCCGTCGCCGTCGAAGGCCAAACCGAGTTCGGCGTTTTCCTGTTGCACGCGCTTGATGAGCGTTTGCAGATTTTTGGGTTGCGAAGGGTCGGGATGATGGTTCGGAAAATGGCCGTCAACTTCGCAGAAGATAGCCGTCACTTTGCAGCCGAGGCGCTCGTATAACATCGGCGCAAAAGCACCGGCGACGCCGTTGCCGGCATCGACGACGATAGAGAACGGGCGCTTGAGCCGAATGTCGCCGACGATGCGGTCGATGTAGGTTGAAGCGATGTCCTTCGTCGTCAGCGTGCCGAGGGCGGCGGCGGCGCGCAAATCATTTCGTTCGATGCGCTCGCGCAACGCTTGAATCGCCACGCCGGACAAGGTTTCTCCGGCGATGACCATTTTGAGGCCGTTGTAATCGGGCGGGTTGTGGCTGCCGGTGAGCATCACGCTGCAACGGGTGTTCAACTGATGCGCGGCGAAGTAAGTCATCGGCGTGGCGACTTGACCGAGGTCGATCACATTCGCGCCGCTGGAACGAATGCCGTCAATCAGCGCCGCCGATAACATGGAGCCGGAGAGACGGCCATCGCGGCCAACGGCGATAGTGTCGCATCGACGTTCGAGCGCCAGCGTGCCGAGCGCTTGACCGATGCGTTGCACGACGGCGGGCGTCAAGGTTTTGTCAACGATGCCGCGAATGTCGTAAGCCTTGAAAATCTCGGCGGGCAGTGGTGAGGTCATAGCGTTAACAGACTCTAATCCGGCGGTTGTGGGAGAGCGTACTCAAGCGCTCGTTTCGGCCTCGGCTTTTTTCGCGGCGGCGGCCATCGCGGTGCGCTTCAAATAGGTTTCACGAACGAGCGCCGCATCGTCGAGGAAGTGTTTCAATTCGTTCAAGCGCAACGCTTGCGGGCCATCGACCAGCGCTTTTTCGGGGAACGGGTGAAAATCGACCAGCACCATGTTGGCGCCGGCGATGATGCCTTGAGCGACGACGTGAAAAATATCGAGGATGCCGTCGGAGCTGACAGCACGGGTACCGACCGAATGCGAGGGGTCGATGCACACCGGCATCCGTGTCAGCCGCCGCAACACCGGCACATGCGCGAAGTCAACGAAGTTGCGATGCGGGTCGCCCATGTTGGTTTTCATGCCGCGCAAACAGAACACCACTTTACGGTTACCTTCCGAAGCGAGATACTCGGCGGCGTTCAGCGATTCGTCGAGCGTGATGCCGAAGCCGCGTTTGAGCAGCACCGGAAAATCATGTTGGCGCCCGATGGCTTTCAACAGTTCAAAATTTTGCGTGTTGCGGGTGCCGATTTGCAGCATCACGCCGGTAGGGTTGCCGGTTTCCTTGAGCGCAGCGCGAATTTCATCAACGTGCGATTCGTGAGTGATTTCCATCGCGATGACTTTGATGCCGTATTTTCCGGCAAGCTCGAAAACGTAAGGCAGGCATTGCTTGCCGTTGCCCTGAAACGCATAGGGGTTAGTGCGCGGTTTGTACGCGCCCATACGGGTGCAGACCTGGCCATGTTCCTTCAGCGCTTTCATCATCGCTTCGACCGATTCGCGCGAATCGACGGCGCACAGTCCGGCGAACACATGAAAGGAATCCTGACCGAAATGGACGCTGTTATAGTCGAACGAAGTCGAGCGATCGTCGTCGAATTGATGGTGGCCAAGGATACGGTAAGGCTCGGAGACGCGAACGATTTTCTGGACGCAGGGCAACTGCGCCATCGTTTCTTTGACCAGCGTCCGGGTGTCGCCGATCAGATAAATTTCGGTCAGCGTCACTTCGGTGCCCACTTCGCGGTGGATCCGATGCTTGATGCCGGGAAATTGGTTCAGGCGTTCGATCAGCGCCTGATATTCGGCGCTGTCGGTGGGGGTGTTGGGGGCGAGAACCAGAATCATGGCGGCATTCCTTGTTTGAAAAGGGTAAATAAGGCCGGTCTTGGAGCCGGCGGATCGTTGGAATTTGCAATAATACAACCAAAACGGTTTACATTTTTCGTTACCATCATGATGTGTGCTTTGGACGGGGCAATAGTTTTACAATGAGCGTGCTGTAAAGGACTCAGCCGTATTTTTTTATCGTAAAGGACAAATCATGAAATTGCAGTGGAGCAGTAAACTGGCTGCGTTGGCAGTGGCGGCTTTGATGGCCGGCTCCTTGGGGGCGCAAGGAACTCACCC
>JAITBX010000075.1 GCA_031283405.1 Burkholderiales bacterium
CGCGATCAGTTGGACGTGCTGTCGTTCCAGCCCACCGTCATGGCCACGGGCATGGCGACGGGCGCTGAACCGGCGGCCATCACCATCTCCGCGCAACAGGCCGCGCAGGCCGCGCTGTCTCACCTGGGGCGCACGGTGACGTCCCACGGCCACTGGCGTCACGGCTTGATGGCCGCGTTTCTGGCGGTCTTGCCATGCCGGATGCGCAATGCCCTGTTTTTGAAACAGGCGCTGGCAATGGGGAAAGTAGAGCTGGCGAAGGGCGAGTAAGCGGCGTGCCCACCGAATGAATGGCGGGCACAGCTCGCGCTTTTTCCAGACCGCGCGCCTTTGTCCGCTCGCTTGCTCTCCGCCCGCAGGGAAACTATGATTTGATGTTGGCTTTTCCAAAGAGGTTTTGAAGTGACGCGACTGCCGTTGCAGCTTCTGTTAAAACCGCTGTTGTTATCCGTTATCTGCCCCATGTTCGCAGGATGCGCCGTGCACCATGATTTTGACGAAACCGCGTGGAGAAATCTCGTTCTGTCTCAGGACGAGCGTCTTTTGTATGCCCCGCATCACAATAAAAACGGTTATTTCAATCCCTAGCTGCCGAAGGATGACCGTCAAGGCAGCGTGTGGGATATGCGGTTCAGCGAAAAAGTCAGCGCGCCGGAAGCGAATGAAGCCCAATACAGCGCCGTGGAAAATGATTGCAGTTATCTCGCCGCCGGCGCCGACACGTTGAGTTTTGCCGGGCACGCCGCTTTCATCATTCAGATGAACGGCGCCACCATTTTGACCGACCCGTATTTTTCGGGCAGCGCTTTTATCGTCGCAGACAAAGTCACGCGCCGCTTCAACTTTGAAAGCGTTCCCGAACATCCTGTCGTGCTGATCAGCCACAACCATTACGACCATCTCGACAAATACTCGGTCAAGGCGCTGATTAAAAGAAACGCGATTTTTATCGTGCCGCTGGGCTTGAAGGATTTTTTCACCGGCCTCGGCGCGACCGAAGTTCATGAGCTTGATTGGTGGCAGGAGATCACGTTAAACGGAGTGAAATACACTTTTCTCCCGGCGCAGCACTGGTCGAGGCACTTGGGACAGCCTGTCAACAGCACGCTGTGGGGCGGCTTCATGATCGAGGGCAGCAAGAAAATCTTTTTCTCGGGCGATTCGGGTTATTTCGTCGGTTTCAAGGCGTTCGGTAAAAAATATTCCAATATAGACTATGCGCTGATCGGCGCGGGCGCTTATGAGCCGCGCTGGTTCATGCACTACTCACACCTGAACGTCGCCGAATTTTTCTTGGCGGCGGACGATCTCAGCGCCAAAGTTTCGATTCCCATGCACTTCGGCATCATCGAGCTTGGTCGGGAATCCGTGCTTTACCCGCCCTATGAAATCGGCCGCTATTTGGACAAGAATCCCGCTTACCGAGAAAAGGTGCGAATCATGCGGGTGGGCGAATACATTTTGTTGGAGAGTAAAAAATGAAGATAAAAATAAATCAACTGCGGTTGCCGCTGTTGGCGATGTTTTTGTGCGCTCTTTTCTGCGCTTTCGCGCCGCTTCAGGCTCACGCCATGAGCGAAGAAGAAAAAATCGCGGCGCTCATCGCTTCCGTTCGGGATACGCCCGAAGGCACGCAGTTCATTCGCAACGGCAAAGCCTACAACGTCGCCGATGCGGTCGATCATCTCAACTTCAAATATTCAAAAGTAAAATCGAGAATCAAAACCGCCGAAGAGTTCATCACCTATGTGGCGTCCCAATCGTCCCTGTCTGGCGAAGCGTATCAGATACGCTACCCCGACGGAAAAACGATCACCTCCGAAACGTTTTTTACCGAAAAGCTGCGCAAGCTGAAGGATGAGAAGAAGTAAACTGTTGGCTTACACAACTTTGAAAACGCAAATGCCTCAGAATAACGCCGCCGAATATCGCCACAGCCACATCTTTCTCGCCGCGTCGCACGATGCGCACGCGCGGCGGACGCGCTATGTAGTCGCGCTCACCGCCGCGATGATGGTGGCGGAAGTTATCGCGGGCTGGCTCACCGGCTCGATGGCGCTTCTGGCCGACGGCTTTCACATGGCGACGCATGCGGGCGCTCTCGGCGTGGCCGCCTGGGCTTACGCTTACGCGAAGAAACACGCTGCCGATCCGCGCTTCACTTTCGGAACCGGCAAAGTCGGCGACCTCGCCGGTTTCGCCAGCGCGCTGGTGCTGGCGATGATTGCGCTAGGTATCGGCGTCGAATCGGTGCAGCGCTTGTTGTCGCCGGCTAACATCGCTTACGGCGAAGCGATCGACATCGCTGTTCTCGGCCTCATCGTCAATCTCGTCAGCGCCTGGTTGTTGGGCGGCGATCATCACGACCCTCATCACAACGACGTGCACGACGGTCATGCCCATCCTCATGAACACGCGCATCATCACGACAACAATCTGCGCTCGGCGTATTTTCATGTGCTGGCAGACGCGCTGACTTCAGTGCTTGCCATCATCGCGCTGACCGCCGGACTTTATCTGGGCTGGGTCTGGATGGACGCCGCGATGGGTATCGTCGGCGCACTGGTGATTGCGCGCTGGTCGTGGGGGCTGCTCAAAAACGCCGGCGCGGCGCTGCTCGACGCGGCGGACAATGCTTCGCTCGAAGCCGAAATACGGGAAGCCATCGAAGACGGCGACGCGCAAATCACCGATCTCCACGTTTGGCGCGTCGGCTCCGGCAAGTTCGCCGCCATTGTTTCGCTGGTGGCGGCAAATCCGTTGACACCGAAAACGTATGCAAATCGTGTTCGCATCCACGAAGAATTGGTTCATGTGACTATCGAGCCGCATCGTGGCGACAATGTTCATGCACATCCGACAGCAGAAGCGTAACAAAAAATAATTCAGCCTGGAATCGCCGGCAAGCGCTATGGCGCAACGACGACACGAGCGCTGTTATCCGCTCCTGAAAGCGCCTGTTCGCCGGTATAAAACAGGAGCGTCTCTGGCTAATGATTGCCGTATTTGATATGATTTATTTTTCGGCGCTACGCTGCCAACCAAGATGTGCTTCAAGCAAAAATCGCAAAAATCAAAAACGTTTCATCGTTCGTTGACGAATGAAACGAGCCTTTCAAAAAACAACATCGGAAAGTCAAGGTCATGACGACCAACGATCAGAATCCGCCGGATTCTCCTGCACCCCCCCCTGCTCCCGCCGCTCCCGCCACCGCCAAGCGTTTGGCGAAATCCGTCGGACTGCGTTCTCTGCGTCCCAAGCGCGCGCTCATTCTGGTGCGCCGCAACCGCAAATGGACGCTGGTCGCCGTCGGCGTCGTCGCGCTTCTGGTCGCCGGAGTGTGGGGCTATGAACGACTGGGGCACGTCACCGAAAACGACGCGCGGGTGAAAGCCGACATGATTACCGTGAGCAGCCGCGTCGGCGGCTGGGTCATCGAGAGGCCGGTCACCGACGGGCAGTTCGTTCACGCCGGACAGGAATTGATCGTGATCGATCAGCGGGAAGCCGATCTCAAACTGACCGAATTGCGCGCCAAAGCCGAATCGCTTCGTCTGCGGCGCGAACAAACCAACATCCGGCACGGCATGGTGGGCACCACCGCCCACGATGCGGTGGCAGCGGCCAAAGCCAACAACGATGCGGCCGCCTCGAAACTGGAACAGGCGCAGCGCGAATTTCAGCGCGCCGACGAATTGCGCGGGCGCATCGTTTCGCACGAATTGTGGGAGCAGCGGCAAACGCAGTTGCGGCAAGCCGAAGCAGCGGCGTTGGCGGCATCGACGGCGCTGTCCGACGCGCAGGCCAAACTCGGCGACATCGGCATCCTGCGCAAGGATGTGGACACGCTCGCGCAGGAGGCCGCGCAACTTGACGCGCAGATTCGCGTGCAGGAAATCGACGTTGCCGACCGGCGGGTGAAAAGTCCGATCGACGGCATTGTCGATCAGAAATTTGTCGAGCCGGGCGAGTATGTCGTTCCCGGTCAGCGGCTGTTCATCATTCACGACACCAAGAAGGTGTGGGTGGACGCCGACATCAAGGAAACCAAATTGGATCGTCTGCGGCTCGGACAGCCCGTCAACATCAGCGTTGACGCCTATCCCGACCGCCGTTTCGTCGGCCACATCGAGCGGATCGGCAACGCCACGACCGGCGAATTTGCGCTTTTACCCAGCCCCAATCCTTCCGGCAACTTTACCAAAATCACTCAGCGCGTGCCGGTGCGCATCGCCGTTGAGCAGCCGGACGACAACCCCTTGCGCCCGGGCATGATGGTCGAGGTGGACATTGATACACACCCGCGTTAAGAAAGCCGCCGCTCTGTTTTTGCTCGCCGGCCTGCCGGTATTGACGGGCTGCGCAGTGGGTCCCGATTACGTCAAGCCCGAAACCACGCTGACGCCGCTGCACCACGCCGAAGCGGTGGCGGCGCGTCCGGCTGTTGCGGAGGAACCGCCGCTCGATCAGTGGTGGCAAGGATTTAACGATCCGCAGTTGACCCAAATCATCGAGCGCGTTTTCCGGCAGAACCTCGATCTTCAAGCGTCGCTGGCGCGTGTCGATCAGGCGCGCGCCGCCGCCAAAGCGTCGGGCGCGAAGCTGATGCCCACCATCGACGCGAGCGCGCAAGCCTTGCGCGAGCGGATGTCGCTCGAAAATCCGATCGGCCTCATCGCCGAAAACACAATGCCCGGTTTCCCGCGAACCAGCAATTTGTTCGACGCCGGTATCGGCGCTTCTTGGGAAGTCGATCTGTTCGGCGGACTCCGGCGTCAGGAAGAAGCGGCGCTGGCGCTGGCCGATGCCGCCGAGGCCATGCACGCGGGCGTCCGCGTTTCGGTGGCGGCGGAAGCTGCCGACACGTATTTCAAAATTCGCGACAATCAGGCACAGTTGAAAGTAATCGAAAACCGGCTCGACAACGACACCCGTTTGCTGGAGATGCTCAGGGAACGGCGGGTTCATGGCTTTGCCACCGACCGCGAAGTGGCGCAGGGCGAAGCGTTGCTGGCGCACACGCAGGGCGAAGGCACGCTTTTGCGGATCGACCTCGGCGCGCAGTTGAACCGCCTCGATGTTTTGATGGGGGCGCAGCCGGGAACTTACGCCGATGGATTGAACTCTTCTTCAACCATCCCGGCGGTGCCGCAAATCAAAGCCGCGCCGTCTTCCGATTTTCTGCGACGCCGGCCTGATGTCATCGCCGCCGAGCGGCAACTGGCCGCCGCCAACGCGAGAATCGGCGCTGCCGTCGCCGAATACTATCCGTCTTTCTCCTTGTCGGCGTTGTGGGGCTATGAAAGCCTGACCGCCGGCAACTTGTTCAAAAGCGCCAACGCGCAAACCCAGGGGCTTCTGGGACTGCGCTGGCGATTGTTCGATTTTGGCCGCATCGACGCCGAAGTCGCTCAGGCCGACGCCGCCACCCGCGAAGCGCTCGCCCGCTATCGGCAAGCCGTTTTGAGCGCCGCCGAAGATGTCGAAAATGCCTGCGTCTCGCTCTTTCAACTCGAAGCCTACCATCAAGACGTGGCGCGGCAGATCGACGCTCTGACGCGCGTCTATGAGGATTCGGAAATGGCCTACCGCTCCGGCTTGATTGCGCTGACCGATGTGCTGGACGCCGATCGTCAACTACTTGCCGCCGAAAGTGAATTGCCGCGCGCGCAGGCCGATGCGGCGCGGGCGGCGGTACACTTGTTCCGATCCCTGGGCGGCGGCTGGTGATGCGGACGTTCGCAAATCGTTGAGGCCGACGTGGCGCAAGTCACTACCGAAGAACTGATCGCCCGCTACGGCGAGCCGTACAAATGGCTCGTCACTCTGACCGTTCTGGTGGGGCTGGTGGCGATGATCGCTTCGTCCACCATGATCAACGTGGCGATGCCCGACATCATGGGCGAATTCGGCATGGGGCAGGATCAGGCGCAATGGCTGTCAACGGCCTTCACCGCCGCGATGACAGTAGCGATGCTGGCGGCGACCTGGGCGGTCAAATCCTTCGGCACGCGGCGAACGTACAACATCGCGCTCATCGCTTTCGTGCTCGGCTCCATCGTCGGCGCGTTCAGCTCCAACGACGTGACCTTGATCATCGCGCGAACGATTCAGGGCGCGGCCGCCGGTCTGGCGCAACCGCTGGGCATGGTGGTCATGTTTCAGGTTTTCCCGCCCAACAAGCGCGGCACCGCGATGGGGCTTTACGGCATGGGCGTCATTCTGGCGCCGGCGCTGGGGCCTACCGTCGGCGGCATGCTCATCGACAGTTATTCGTGGCACTATGTTTTTTTCCTCGGCCTGCCGTTCTGCGTCGTCGGCTTTTTGATGGGATCGGCGTTTCTGCCGACAACCACCGCCGACAAGCGTCCTGACTTCGATTGGCTCGGCATCATTCTGTTGTCGATAGGCATTGCCACTTTTCTTGCGGGCATGTCCAACGGGCAGCGCATGGGTTGGGATTCGCTCTTCGTGCGCGGCGCGGGCATCGTCTCCGCCGTCGCCTTGCTGGCTTTCGTGGTGCAAGAACGGCGCACCCCTCATCCGCTGCTCAATCTCGCCGTCTATCGCAATCCGCGCTTCGTGGCCGCTTCGCTCGTGGCGCTCATTCTGGGCATCGGCCTCTTCGGCTCCACGTATTTGGTGCCGCTTTTCGTTCAGACGGTGCAGGGCTACACCCCGACCGACTCCGGACTTCTGCTGATGCCCGCCGGCATCGTGCTGGGCATCATCTTCCCCGTCGCCGGACGCTTGAGCGATCGCTTTCCGGCGTATGCCCTGATTTTCATCGGGATGACGTTATTTGCGATTTCCAACTATCTGATGAGCTTCGTCGATATGGATATCGCGTTCTGGACGCTGGCCGGTTACGTCATCCTCGGTCGCATCGGCATGGGCTTCATCATGCCGTCGCTCAACAACGGCTCGCTCAGAGTGCTGGATCCGCGCTTGATCAGCGACGGTGCCGGCGCGATCAACTTCATCCGGCAACTGGGCGGCGCCGTCGGCGTCAATTTGTTGTCCGTCTATCTGGAACGGCAAACGACGACCTACGCCGCAGCTTTCAACTCCATGCAGTCGGGAACGCCCACCGGCGTCGAAACTCTGCGCCACATCACCGCCGCGCTGGATCAGGCCGGACTCACCGAAGCGGCAGCCGCCAACGAAGCGCACCGTTTCTTGTCCAACATGATCTCGGCGCAAGCCAGCGTGATGGGATACCGGGAAAGTTTTTTGTTCGCGGCTGTGTTATCGTTTATCACCCTCGTGCCGGTCTGGTTCATGCGGGCGAAAAAGCGCTCAAAGAAGTGACGCAAGCAGCCGGATAATTTTGTCGTTATTGAAAAAGGAGGACTCTGATGTTGAAAACGATTCTTGTCGCCGTTGACGGCTCCGAACAAACGCACACCGTCCTGCTTCAAGCGACGGAAATAGCGCGTTGCTTCAAAGCGCAACTGCATCTGGTTTCCGTCTATGACCTCAACCAGTTTTGGGCGACGCGAATGCCCGAGCCGGTGCCCGACATCATCGAATCGCTGGAAGCCGAAACCAAAAAGCCTCTCGAAGACGCGCAACAAAAACTCGAATCATGGAACGTCACAGCGCAATACCATTTTCTGGAAGGCGCGGTCATCGAACAAATTGCGCTGCTGGCAGAGGAGGTCGAAGCCGATCTGGTGGTGATGGGGCACCATCAAGCGTCCAAAATCCGGCAACTGTTGAAAGGGTCGGCAGCCAAAGGCCTGATCGATTCTTCGCCGTGCAGCGTCCTGATCGTCAGAGAAAAAATCGCGCCGACCGAAGAGCCTTCCGAATAGGCGGGCGATCGTCCTCGGTCACCCGTGCTATGGGCGGAAAAATGCCGCCCCCACATCTATTCCTGCCGCCGTTACTTGACCGAAAACTTCAAATCGCTGTATCCCTGCTTGTCCATCTCGTCGAAGGGAACGAAACGAATGGCGACGCTGTTGATGCAGTAGCGCAACCCGCCTTTGTCTTTCGGGCCGTCGTCGAACACATGTCCCAAGTGAGAATTGCCGACGCGGCTCCGCACTTCGATTCGCCTCATTCCGTAGCTGCTGTCCTGGTATTCGACGACCACCGCCGGATCGATGGGCTTGGTGAAACTCGGCCAACCACAACCGGATTCAAATTTGTCGGCGGA
>JAITBX010000181.1 GCA_031283405.1 Burkholderiales bacterium
GCACCGCAATCGTCCGCGGGTCGGCCAGCGCGATGGTCGCCACCTGACTGATCGGCGTGTGCATGCCGTAGTAGTCAACATGGGTGTGATCGATGATTCCGGTGTGTGCGCGTCCCGTCCGCACTTTGCCGAGATCGCTGACCAGCGTCTCGATCGTTCGGCTCATTTTGTGTTCGGCAGTTTTCTTGATTTCCGGAATCATGATGGTCTCCTGATTTCTTTCTCACTAAATTTTCTGATGCGTGATTAACAGTGCACCAATGTTCCCTCGTCTTCGCCGAGAACGACGCGCTTCAACGCGCCCGGCTTGGTGATCGAAAACACGTTCACCTTCATTTCCTGATCGCGGCACAGTGCCAACGCGGTGGCGTCCATCACCTTCAAGTTTTTGGTGATCGCTTCATCGAACGTCAATGATTGGTAGCGCGTCGCCGTCGGGTCTTTGAACGGGTCGGCGGTATAGACGCCGTCAACCTTGGTGGCTTTCAATACAATATCGACGCCGACTTCGCGTCCCCGTAACGCCGCCGCCGTGTCTGTGGTGAAAAACGGATTGCCCGTTCCCGCTGCGAAGATCACGACTTGATTTTCGCCGAGGTAACGCAACGCCTTGCCGCGAATGTACATCTCGGCCACTTGATCGACACGCAGCGCCGATTGCACCCGCGACACGATGCCGGCGCGACGCAGCGCGTCCTGCAACGCCAGCGCATTCATCAGCGTGGCCAGCATCCCCATGTAGTCGGCGGTCGCCCGATCCATGCCCGCCGCGCCCGGCGCAACGCCGCGAAAGATGTTGCCGCCGCCGATCACGATCGCCGTTTGCACGCCCATGCGAACCACTTCGGCGATTTCTTCGACGATGCGGTCGATCACCTTGCGGTTGATCCCGAACGAATCGTCTCCCATCAACGCTTCTCCCGACAGCTTGAGCAGAATGCGCTTGTAGCGAGTGTTTGCAGCGGAGGCGGGAGACGGTGTGTTCATGATGTCCTTAATGTCGAATGTCGATCGTAAAAAACGGCGGTTGAGTGTTTAATTCTTAGTCATCGCCGCCACTTCCGCAGCAAAATCGTCTTTCTTCTTTTCGATGCCTTCGCCGACCACGAAAAGATCAAACGCTTTGACCACGGCTTTCTTGCCCTTCAAATACTGCTCGACGGTTTCGTCGGGATTCTTGACGAAAGGCTGGCCGAGCAAGGCCACTTCGGCGAGATATTTGGCGACGCGGCCTTCCACCATCTTGGCAACGATCTCGGCGGGCTTGCCGCTTTCCGCCGCTTGCGCCGTGAAGATGGCGCGTTCCTTGTTCACCAACTCAGCGGGCACTTCTTCTTTCGTGATGCACAAAGGCCGCGTTCCGGCCACCGACGCCGCCACATGCAGCGCGATGTCCTTGCCGGTCACTTCGTCTCCGTCGATCTCGATGGTGACGCCGATGCGGCCGCCGCCGTGCAGGTATTGCACCAGTCGCGCTGCGGTCGTCCGCCGCGCCATGCGACGCACCGACAAATTCTCACCGATCTTCTGCACCAGCGCTTGCCGCACGGACTCAACCGTTCCCTCGTATTCGCCGCTCTTGAACGGCAACGCCGACAACGCTTCGACATCCGCCGGGTTTTTGTTGGCAACCAATTCCGCCAAACCCTTGGCGAATTTGAGGAAGTCCTCGCTGCGCGCCACAAAATCCGTTTCACAGTTGACTTCGACCAGCGCCGCCGTCTTTCCGCCCGCCGCCACGAAACCGCCGACAGTCCCTTCCGCCGCAACGCGGCTCGCCGCTTTGCTCGCTTTGGCGCCGGATTTGATCCGCAACAGCTCTTCGGCTTTCTCGATATTGCCCTCGGTTTCCACCAGCGCTTTCTTGCATTCCATCATGCCCAGCCCAGTGCGCTGGCGCAGTTCCATCACGACACTTGCGGAGATTTCCGCCATTTTTGACTCCGTTCAGTTTTTGTTCAGTGGTTACAGTTGTTCAAAACTCGAATCCGGAGCGTCGCTCCGAATTCGAGTTCATTTTTACTGCGCTTCTTTCGCGGCTTCCGCTTCGACTTCCGCTTCGGCGGCAGCGGCGTCTTCTTCAGCGCTCACCTCGACAAACTCATCGCCCGCTTGCAAAAGACCCGACAGCGCATCGTTCTTGCCTTCGAGCACCGCGTCGGCGACGCCGCGCGCGTACAAGCGCGTGGCGCGGCTCGAATCGTCGTTGCCCGGAATCACATAATCGATGCCGATCGGCGAATGGTTGGTGTCCACCACCGCCACCAGCGGAATCCCCAGGCGCTGCGCTTCGGTAATCGCGATCTTGTGATAGCCGACATCGATCGCGAAAATCGCGTCGGGCAACACATTCATGTCCTTGATGCCTTCCAGACTCTGGCGGCATTTCGCCAATTCGCGCGTCAGCGTCAACGCTTCGCGTTTGCTCATCTTCTCGAACGTGCCGTCGGCTTCCATCTGCTCGAGGTCTTTCAAGCGCTTGACCGATAACTTGACCGTCTTGAAATTGGTCAACATTCCGCCCAGCCAGCGATTGTCAACATAAGGCATGCCGCAACGCGCCGCTTCTTCGCGGATGATGTCGCGCGCCTGACGCTTCGTGCCGACGAACAGAATCGTGCCCTTGTTGGCGACGAGGCGGCGCACATACTGCATCGCTTCGTTGTACTTATCGAGCGTTTTCTCAAGATTGATGATGTGAATCTTGTTGCGATGACCGAAAATATACTCGGCCATCTTGGGATTCCAATAACGGGTTTGGTGCCCGAAATGCACCCCCGCTTCCAGCATTTGACGCATACTGACTGACATTTAAAACTCCTTCAGGGTTGACCTCCATCAGCGGCGTGTGGCTCTGCGGGGTTCTTTCTGCAAGACTCCCTTGGCACCCTGAAACCGCCGATGTGTGAATTGAAAATTGAATAAAACCCCGCCTGATACAGGCGATCTTCCATTTTAGCAGATTTCGGGCGAAATACCGAACCGCCCTTATAGGGGTAAACACATGGGCTCGCCTCTGCGGCTGCCGTCATTCCCGCGCAAGCGAGCGAGGGGGGCTTCCTTCCCTCTCCCACAAGCGGGAGAGGGTGCCCGAAGGGCAGGAGAGGGGCGCGTAGGGGACGCGCGCCATTCCCGCGAAAGTGGGGTAAGAAACCCGTTCCGCGCAAACTTGAGCCAAAACAAAATCAAATCTGTTCCGGCGCAATATCCCCACAAAAAATGCTTGTGCTTTTGCCGCAAAAGCGTAAGGTTATATAGGATATGCGGCGGGACGGAATCCGCTTCATCAAGGCGCTCAAACTCATTTACGAATCCATTCCCCATCTGTCGATCACCCAACGAGGAGTTCCCCATGCTTCGCTTCGTCCGGTTCGGCCTTAAATTTTTGCCGTTTTTGTTCGCCATGCTGGCGCTGGTCATGACCCTGCCCGCCCAAGCGCAAACGCCTTACGTGGACGCCAGCGGCAACGCCCAGACTTCGCCGGTGGCGGCCACGCCGCTCACCGGCGGCGGCGCAACCGTGTTGAACAGCGGCTGGTACATCAGCGATTGCTCGGTCAGCAACCCTGCGGCCTACGCCGGCACGATCACCGTCACCGGCAACGGTTCGGGTGGAGCAATAGACGGCAAAATTGTTGAACGACTTATTGCATCAAATTTTAATGGATAAAGTGATTTAACCGGAGAAATGAAATGAAAAAGCAATTTTTCAGAGGTTTAACAACAACATTCGCAGCCTTTGTTTTTATGACACTGCAAACAACGACTTTTGCTGCTATAAATATTAATTATGACGGCGGCAGTGGTTCAAGCGTCAACCCAACTATTTATATTGGCCAAGCCATTGGGCCAAATCCAATCCGAGTTGTTGCTGCTGCCGATCCAGCGAGTGCTGCCTCATTGCAGATTGATACTCTAAATTTACCAACTGGACTCACCATACAAAATGGGGCGCCCGGCCTTGGAACAAGGGATATCTGGGGGACTGCGGAGCCGGGAACTGCGGGAGCGTATGCAAGCCATTTTACGGATACAACCGATTCTTTGACGGGCACTCTTACGATCACTGTTGAGGCTGGTCCTCAAACCATCGCGGTGGATTACGGCGGCAGCACGAATGTGAGCGATATTTATGTGTCGGTTGGCACCGCAGCATTTATGCTGAATCCTTATTCAACGGATGGGGACGGCGACGTGATCGACGTTGCCGCCATGAACCCCGGCTTTTTTGTGTCTCAAGCATTGATTGACGCGCATCAGCCTGCTTATACTTTCGCCGTCAGCAGCGGCGCTTCC
>JAITBX010000208.1 GCA_031283405.1 Burkholderiales bacterium
ACAATGATCCATCACTGGAAGCCTGCCTTGCAGGTCTTTCAGATTGTCTTTGGCGAGGACAGGGTGCCGGTTAATGAGTTATGATCAAGCAAGATTGACACAGTTGGATTTACAGACCCTATATCTTTGATGTTACTCGACCCGACGATATGCGATGGCTTGGCGTAGAGGACGATCCATATGGAATTGCAAAAATACTTATTGATTAGCAGGCAAGCGTAGCGTAACCCATCCTACCCATCGCGCGCCAGTCGATTCGCCAGTCGGACAAAATCATCGACGGCAAGATTCTCGCCGCGCGCCTGCGGATCAATTCCGGCGGCGCGCAAATCGTCCGGCGCGCAATGCGCCGCCAGCGCATTGCGCAAGATTTTGCGACGTTGCGCGAACGCAGCGGCGACCAATCGCGCAAACAAGGATTCATCCGCGAGTTGCGGCGCACGCTCGCCCAGAGGCGTCAGCCGCGCCACGGCGGAGTCCACTTTGGGCGCCGGCGAGAATGCGCCCGGCGGCACGATGAACAATCGGGTGATCGCAAACTTGGCCTGCAACATCACCGACAAGCGTCCGTAATCCGGCGTCGAGGGCTTCGCCGCCATTCGCGCTACAACTTCTTTTTGCAGCATCACGTGAAGGTCGCGCAACGATGCGATGTTGTGCGCCAGATGAAAAAGCAGCGGCGAGCTGATGTTGTACGGCAGATTGCCGATGATGCGCAACGGCGTTGACAGTTCAGCGCTCAAGCGAGTGAAATCAAAACGCAAAGCATCATCTTCAAACAACGTCAGTCGGGTTTCGCTAAAACGCTCGCGCAATCGCGCTGCCAGATCGCGGTCGATTTCGATGGCGTAGAGATGTCCGGCGCGGGCGATCAGTTCGGCGGTCAACGCGCCCAGCCCCGGTCCGATTTCGACCAGCGCTTCACCCGGTTGCGGATTGACGGCATCGACGATACGCCGAACATAATGCGGGTCGGCGAGGAAATTTTGCCCGAAGCGGCGGCGCGGCGTGTGTCCCTGCATCAAAAACGAACGCGCCGCTAGAGAATGTAGCGCGACACCGGCTTCACCGGCACGAAGGCGGGGCGCGTCGGTCGCCAGTTCGCCACCCACGGCGCGCGTTTGAGGAAGGCGGCGCTCTCGCCGAGGATCAGCCGTATCAAGTCTTCGAGCGCGTCTTCGTCGAGTTGCGACGGTGAAAACACCATCTGCAACGCTTCGAAGCGATCGACGTTGGACAAGCGCACGCCGATTTTGTGTTGAACGTAATCCGGCTCGAGGCGAATCGTGGCCTTGATTTCCGGGATGATCTTGAATTGAACCGCCCGTACCGTTCGTCCTTGATCCGTTTCCGTGTTGGCTTCAAACGCCAGTCCGGCGACGCGCAAACGGGTTTCGACTTCGTTGGACGAGGTTCCCGGCACCCGAATGATGGGGCTGCTCGGGCACATCAGCCGATAGTAAAACTCGACGTGATCGAGCAATTCCTGTTCACCGAAACGCTGTCGCCGATACGCGACAAAACTTTGTTCGAGCGTCAGCGAACGCATGGTCATCAGGTTGCTGAAGTTGAATTCGTGAGTGACCGGCGGATGCAGTTTCTCCAGATAACGCGCCACTTCCTCCAGCCAGCCGTGAATGTGCCACAACAGTTGGTCGATGCTGCTGCGAATCTGCGCTTCGCTCAAACGGTGTTTTTCCGAGGGAGGAGCGTTGCCTTCGGCGCGCATCCGCAGTTCTTCCAGTAAAGAATTTCGGGTGTTGCGGCTGTCTTCGGATGTCATGATCGGTGCTTTCAGGTTTCGCGTGTCCGGTCGGAGGGTGGGTTGGGGAAGAATGGCTTCAACTCAATTCTGCAGCCTTGTCCGTGATGTCACAAACCGTCTGCGGCGGATTCCCCCAAAAAATCCACACTTTCAAAACGGTTCAGGCACAAAGAATTATGGTACCGAATGCCGGCTTTCTCCGCCAGTCCTTGCCCCTAATTCTTTCGGAGAAGACCGCGCACGGATTCCTCCGTGTCTCATTCTTGCCACGATGAAAGCTTTTTTGCCGCAGGGGAATTCTCGCCTCCCCCAAATTAACAATTTGTCGTACAATTTGCCGTTCTTTCATTTGTCTTACTCAAGGGGAGTGCGCCGATGGCGTTGCTTGAGATTCGTAACGTCACCCGTCGCTTCGACGATTTTGTCGCGGTTGACCACGTTGACTTCTCCGTCAATGCCGGAGAATTTTTCACCTTGCTGGGGCCTTCCGGTTGCGGGAAAACCACGCTCTTGCGGATGATCGCCGGTTTCGATCTGCCCGACGAAGGTTCCATCATCCTCGACGGCATCGACCTCCGTGACACGCCGCCGGAAAAAAGGCCGGTGCACACTGTCTTTCAAAGTTACGCATTGTTCCCGCACATGACGGTCGAGCAGAACATCGCTTTCCCGCTCAAGATGGCGCGGCAGAGTGAAGAAGAGATTCGCGCCAAGGTGAAAAGCGCGCTGGCGCAAGTGGCGCTGAACGATCGCGCCACCCGTTATCCGCACGAACTTTCCGGCGGTCAGCGCCAGCGTGTCGCGTTGGCGCGGGGACTCATCAATCGGCCGCGGCTGTTGTTGCTCGACGAGCCGCTGGGCGCGCTCGACGCCAAGCTGCGCGAGCAAATGCAGATCGAGCTGATCGCGCTGCAACGCGACATCGGCGTCACGTTCATTTTCGTCACGCACGCGCAAGCCGAAGCCTTGGCGCTGTCGCACCGCATCGCCGTGATGAATCACGGGCGCATCGAACAACTCGACGAACCCGACAAACTTTACGGCGCGCCGAAGAATCGCTTTGTCGCCGACTTCATCGGCAACGTCAACATGCACGACGCCACGGTACAAGCAGCCGACACTGCGTTGACGCTGTCGCTCGGCAAACTCGGCCAGATCACCGCGCCGTTGCGCGCCGGCGTCAAAGCAGGCGACACCGGAGTTTTTGTGATCCGACCGGAACAGGTCAGCATCCGCGCCGCGCAAGAACCATCACCCGATCCCAATCAATTCGTCGGCGCCGTCAACGATTTTCTTTACATCGGCGACGTGACGACTTACATCGTCGATTTGCCGGACGGCGAACGCCTCGAAGCGCTGCTCCCCAATTCCGCGCCGGGACGCGCCAAGTTTTTCGAGTTGGGCGATCCGGTTCGCGTCTCGTGGAAAGCCGAAGCCGGCACTTTCCTCACGAATTGATGAGCGTGGCCACATCATGTCTCTGACCCAAGCCACCCGCGTCCGAGGAGAGCGCCTGCTGAAATACACCATCAGCGCGCCGCCGTTCGTTTTTCTGCTGCTGTTTTTTCTGTTGCCCGCGCTCATCATGGTGGTGGCGAGCTTTCGCTATCCGGGCGAGTTCGGCGGACTGGCGCCGCTCTTCGGCGATCTTCCCGCCGACGAAAAAGGGTTGACGCTCGAAAATTATCAAATCTTTTTTTCCGACTTCATCTACGCCCAGATTTTTTTGAAGAGCATCGGCGTTGCCGCGCTGACAACGCTGATCTGTTTGCTGATGGCGTATCCGGTGGCGCTCTTGATCGCCCGCAGCCCGAAAAAATCGCGCGACCTGATGGTGTTGTTGTGCGTGTTGCCGTTCGCCAGCAACTTTCTCGTTCGCGTTTACGCCTGGATGATTATTCTCGGCCCCTTTGATCTTTTGTTTTCGCGCTTCGCGGTAATCGTCGGCATGGTCTATGTTCACTTGCCGTTCATGATTCTGCCGCTTTACACCAATCTGGAAAAACACGATCCGACGCTGCTCGACGCCGCGCAAGACCTCGGCGCCAACGCCTGGAACCGTTTTTGGAAAGTGACCTTTCCGATGTCGCTGCCCGGTATTTTTTCGGGCGCGGTGCTGGTGTTCATTCCGGTGCTGGGAATGTTCGCAATTCCCGAAATTCTGGGCGGCAAAGATGATTGGCTGGTCGGCAACATGATTAAAGAGTCCTTTCTCGGCACGCGCGATTGGCCGTTCGGCTCGATGTTGTCGATGATGTTGACCGTCGTGGTGCTGATGATCGCCGGACTGTCAACGGTTTTGGCGAAGCGGGGGATGCGTCGTGCGTAGATCACCTTTACTCTGGACTTCGGCGGCGCTGGTCTATGCGTTTCTCTACCTTCCGCTGGTCGTCGTCGTTATTTTTTCCTTCAACGCTTCCAAGCTGAACGCCGAATGGGTGGGCTTCACGTTTGATTGGTATCGCGTGCTGGTGAACGACGACGCGATGATTGCGGCGGCGAAAAATTCGCTGCTCATTGCGTTTACGGCAGCGCTGTTGGCGACGATTCTCGGCACGATGGCGGGCATTGCGATGCACCGCTTTCGCCCCAAACTCTTGCCGTTCATGACTTTGACGCCACTGGCAATGCCGGAAATTCTGCTGGGCGTCAGCCTGCTGATTTTCTTCATCTCGACCTTCGGCGAAAACGCGCTGTCGCTGTTGACCGTGATCGTCGCGCACACGACCTTCTGCATCGGCTTCGTCGCCATCATCGTGCGTGCGCGCTTGACCGGCATGGACGAATCGATTTTTGAAGCGGCGCGCGATCTCGGCGCAACCCCTTGGCGAACATTCCGTCTCATCACATTGCCGCTCATCAAGCCTGCCGTGATTGCCGGCGCGCTGATGTCGTTCACGCTGTCGATCGACGATTTCGTCATCACTTTCTTTACCGCCGGCGCCGGCGTGCCAACCTTACCGCTGACGATTTACACGATGATCAAAATCGCGGTGACGCCGGAAGTCAATGCGCTGTCCACGCTGATGATGTTGCTGACGCTGTTCCTGATTATCATCGCCAGCAAAGTCGCGCCGGACGTTTTGCAAAGCAAGCGGCTGGTGGAAGACGACGCCGATTCATAAGCCCAATGCCACCAGAGCGGCTTTAATTTATGTTTGAAGACTTTTGGAAACAAACCCCCGTCAGCTTCGCTGACACCCCCTTTCAAAAGGGGGGCTTGGCGTAGTCGTCGCTTGGGGAAGACTCCTTTTGAAAGGGGTCGCCCGTCCTGAGCTTGTCGAAGGGCAAGAGGGTTGCAAGAACTTGTAATAAACAACTGAGCCGAGCCAAACTTTTTATTCGAACACATGATGACTTCCTCTCGCTTCCTTTCCGAAAAATTTCTTTGGGTCGTTATCGTCAGCGTCGTCTTTCTTTTGTCGGCCTGCGACAAACCGACTTCGTCTTTCACGAAAAACGAAGAAGGCGACGTCGGCAGTGAAACCGGCGAAATGAAGCCGCCGCCGTCAGGCCGCTTCGTTCGCTTTTACAACTGGAACAATTACATCGCGGAAACCACCGTCGATCGTTTTGAAAAATCCTGCAACTGCCGAATGGTTCAGGATTATTTTTCCGACCATGAAGAAATGCTTGCCAAACTGGCCGCCGGCGCCACCGGCTACGACGTGATGGTGCCGACCGGCAACGTCGTCGAAACGCTGGTCGCGCAAAAAATGATTCAGCCGATCGACAAAAATCGGCTCAAAAACATCAATCAGATCAAGCCCGAATTTTTGAATATGTGGTTTGATGAAGGCAATCAGTATTCCGTTCCTTACGCTTACTCGGTGACCTTGATCGGTTACAACGCCGAAAAAATCAAAGAGCTGGGTTTGCCGGTCGATTCCTGGGCACTGATTTTTGAACCGGAACTTCTCAAAAAACTGCAAGGCAAAATCACCGTGATGGACAGCCAGCGCGAACTCTTCGCGGCGGCGCTGTTTTACCTCGGCTATTCACCCAACGATGGCGACGAAGCGCACCTCAAAGAAGCGCGTGATTTGATACTGCGCGCCAAACCATATTGGGCAGCGTTCAATGCCTCGTCGTACATTAAAGAGTTGACCATCGGCAACATCTGGGTAGCGCACGGCTATTCAAACGATATGTTTCAAGCCGATCAGGACGCCAAGGCGGCAGGGCGCCCGTTCACCATCGCCTCGTCGCTGCCGAAAGAGGGCGCGGTGCTCGCCGTTGACAATCTGGTCATCCACAAAAGCGCGCCGCACCTCGATCTTGCTTACGAGATGATCGACTTCTTGATCGACAAACAAGCCACGACCGAACTCTCCAATCTGACCGGCTCCGGCAGCGTCAACGCTCCCTCGCTCGAATACATCGACCAAAACATCAAAGACAACAAGGCCGTTTTCCCCGACGCCGAAACCTTCAAACGCTTGCAGATGTTGAAAGACTACTCGCGCAAAGAGCGGCGATTGGCCAATCGGCTGTGGACTGAAATCAAAGTCAAGTAAGGGGCATTCTGCCACCCGTGCAACGATCATCGCACAAATCGCCGTCCTCGGCGTCCCGCCATGTCCGTAGGGGCGAACTGCGTTCGCCCGTAAAAATTTCAAAACGAAACGCATTCGTTTATTGTCCGGACAAGATGCTGAGCAGACGAATCGTTTTTGCAGTACACTGAAACCACGATAGCTTCTGTGATCCGAAATTTTCATGATCCCGATTTATCGCCCCGATAATCCCGTCGATCTCGCTTTGGCGGAGAACCTTCTGATGGCGGAAGGCATTCCGTATTTTGTACACAACAAACATTATGGCGGGTTGTATCCCGGAGTACAGATAGAGCTTCTTAACGCTAGAACAGTCATGGTTCCGGAAGCGTTCGTGCTCCGAGCCTATGAAGTTCTGGCGGCTTTGACAACGGATGAGCAAGAACTTCCGCCTCCGCCCCCATCTTCGCCCGAAGATTCTCGCCCGCGATTTTCTCTGGGGCAAATGCTTCACAAGTTATTCAAACGCCGCCGGAAAGAAACTTCCGAAACTTCCGACGACACGAAAACCTCCTCTGATTTTTTCTGATTTTCACGAGCGCTTTCATCATGGATACTTTCAATCACGGCGCACTCGGCAAGACCAGTGTTTACGCCGAACATTACGATGCCTCGCTGCTGTTTCCGATGGCGCGTTCGCTTGGCCGCACCGAGATCGGCATCGATTCCGATTTGCCGTTGCCGTTTTACGGCGCCGATTTCTGGAACGCTTATGAGTTGTCGTGGCTGGAACCGAGCGGCAAGCCGTGCGTGGCGCTGGCGCATATCACCGTTCCCGCGACATCGCCCAATCTCATCGAATCGAAATCGCTCAAGCTCTATTTAAACAGCTTCAATCAAACGGTGTTTTCTTCCGCGGACGAAGTGCACGATTGTCTGGCGCGCGATCTTGCTGCCGCTGCCGACGCGAAAGTGGCGGTCGAACTCATTTTGCCGGAGCAATTTTTGGCGCAGGGGGTGGCGTCGTTTGAAGGATTTTTACTTGACACGCTGCCGGTGAGCATGGATACTTATTTGCCGCATCCTGAATTTTTGTCGGCGCAAACCGATGCGGCAGTGGTTACGGAAACGTTGACTTCGTATCTGCTGAAATCGAATTGTCCGGTGACGGGTCAGCCCGACTGGGGCAGTCTGCAAATCGCTTACACCGGCTACCCGATCAATCATGAGGGCTTGCTCAAATACATTGTTTCGCTGCGTCGCCACAACGGCTTTCACGAGCAATGCGTCGAACGCATTTTTATGGATGTGAAGCGGCGTTGTTCGCCGTTGCGCCTGTCGGTCTATGCGCGCTATACGCGACGCGGCGGCATCGACATCAATCCGTTTCGCGCCAGCCACGCCGACAATCCGTTGCCGGTGAATGCGCGGCTGGCGAGGCAATAGGTTGTCGGGGACGCCGCCTTCGGCGTCCCGTTTCCTATCCCTCTCCCCTTGTGGGAGAGGGTGCCTGAAGGGCGGTGAGGGGTAATAACATAACGCATTCATTTTTTGTTCCTCCGAACCGGACGCGCCCGGCGGGCGTACCTATAAGAAACAATGGAGATTGCCGTGGCGCGTTACGCTTACTCCGCCACTTCTTTTTCGTTGAGTAAAAGTTTTTTCAGCGCTTGACGATTATCGCGTCGCTTGATTTTGTAGGTTTTGTCGTGCGCCCCGGCGCGGCGTTGTCGCGCCGCCAGTGCGAAGGGGTTGCGCGGCGCCAGCGTTTTTCCTTTCTTTTTCATTGGAATATCCTTTGTAACCGACGCTCGACGTCGGTAAAATACAAGCGTACCATTAAAAATCACTTTGCAATAATCGTGTTCCATTTCAGGGAGAGCGTCATGGCAGTCAAAACCCCATCCGGAATTCCTCGTCGAAGCAAAAAAACGGGAACCGCGAAATTGGCGAAGTCGCCGTCCGGCGCTTCGGCGAAAACGGCGCCCTTGAAAAAGAAGAGGCCGAACCTGCACAGCGACGAGGTGCGCCGCACCCGCGAGGAGATGGCGCGCATCATCAAGGCGACCAGCCAGGCGCCGAAAGCGAAAGAAGTGGCGTCTGCCCCGCCGGGCACTCCCGAAGACAGCAGCACGGCGGTGCTGCCGTTCTCGTATCCGTATCGGACGCGGATGCGCCGCGCAGAATACGAAAGACTCAAGGCTGAATTGCAGATCGAATTGCTGAAAGTGCAAAATTGGGTGAAGGGTGAAGGGCAACGCTTGGCGCTGCTCTTTGAAGGGCGCGACGCCGCCGGCAAGGGCGGCACTATCAAGCGCTTCATGGAGCACCTCAACCCGCGCGGCGCGCGCGTCGTCGCGCTCGACAAGCCGAGCAGTCTTGAGCAGCAGCAATGGTATTTTCAACGCTACATCGCGCATCTGCCTGCTGCGGGCGAAATCGTTTTTTTCGATCGCTCGTGGTACAACCGCGCCGGCGTCGAGCGGGTGATGGGGTTTTGCACGCCGAATCAGTATCTCGAATTCATGCGGCAAGCTCCGGAACTTGAGCGGATGTGGGTCAACAGCGGCATCAGATTGTTCAAATACTGGTTTTCGGTCAGCCGCGAAGAACAGTTGCGCCGTTTCATTTCACGCCGTGATGATCCGTTGAAGCACTGGAAGCTGTCGCCGATCGACATACAATCGCTCGACAAATGGGACGAATACACCACCGCCAAAAACGCGATGTTTTTTCACACCGATACCGGCGACGCGCCGTGGATCGTCATCAAGTCCGACGACAAGAAACGCGCCCGCATCAACTGTCTGCGCCATTTCCTCTACAGCTTGCCGTACCCCGAAAAGAATACGGATGTCGTAGTGCCGCCCGACCCGTTGCTGGTCGGCAGCGCCGCCGATGTCAAGGAAGCAGCGGAGAACGGGGCGATTCAGATTTAGGGATGCGCGCGGGGGAAAATTAACGAAGGATCAGGAGACAAAGAATTTTGTTTGAACACAGTGATGCGTGGTTTTTGACTTCATTGATTTTGCTTGAGAAGTGGTCGCCCATGGAAGAAATCATGATGGCGGGCGATATGATCAATCACGCTATTTTCACTCCGTCGGAAATTGAAAAGGCTATCGAAAAACTGCAACCCTTCGGATACATCGAAATCGTTGATAATTAATTGCGCGCAACTGAAAAAGCCATGGAACTCAAAAATTGCGCTACATTTAAACAGGCAGGCTTGTTTACGATGACAGATGTAATTTTGAAAAGACTCAATTCTACAAAACAAAGAAAGTTCGTTTAGGAAAACGCTGATTTAATCCATTTTTTCATCAAAGCGATAACAGGAACACCAAACTTCCAAAGTTATAGATGGCTCCAAAATACCTCTGAAAGAGTCCTTTTCAACCGTCTTTCCTCTGTTTTTCCATCTCAGGACGCACCTTGGGCGTAGAGCGTCAACCATCGTCGAGCAATCAGCAGGTTG
>JAITBX010000217.1 GCA_031283405.1 Burkholderiales bacterium
ACAATGATCCATCACTGGAAGCCTGCCTTGCAGGTCTTTCAGATTGTCTTTGGCGAGGACAGGGTGCCGGTTAATGAGTTATGATCAAGCAAGATTGACACAGTTGGATTTACAGACCCCAAAACTACCAAGGAGGCACACAGAAAAATTTTCCGATCCATTATTGAATTTTTCCCGATAACACCCCACAAAGAAAACAGGAAACAGCCATTGGTTTTTCAGCCGGACAAAAACAGAACTGCCAGAGGGTTAAGAGAGGAGTTATTAGAAAAAAAAGGCATTTATTTATTTTATGACTCAAGAGGGAAAGTGCTTTATGTGGGAAAAACAAAAAGTAGTATTTGGAAAGAGATGCACTATGCCTATAAACGCCCCCGAAAAGTTCAAGTTATCTCTGCTGTCAAATACCCGGAAAGAAGAGACGTTTCGTACAAATCAGCCCAAGAAAAAAAGCGAAAAATTGAGGACGTGCCTAAAACGTTGTTTGATTTAGCGGCGTATTTTAGTGCGTATGAAATAAATGACGATTTAATTGATGACTTTGAAGCGCTATTTATTCGGGCGTTTCCTAACGATCTTTTAAATTCCAGAGTAGAAAAATTTACTGATCGCCGTGAATAGCTCTTTGAATTAAAAAGGAAATGATACAATGCGCCGTTTTTTTGGGGGTCCATGTCTGCCTCGCTGCTTTCTGAAATGTCATCGCTGATTTATCAACTCGACGCGCTGGGCGTGGCGTTGCCGGAAGGGATTGCCGAAAAGATTTTCGCGTATCTGGCGCTGCTGCAAAAATGGAACCGGACATACAATCTGACGGCGATCCGCGATCCCGAACAGATGTTGACGCACCATGCGCTTGACGCGCTGGCGATTGTTCCGGCGCTGGATCGGGTGTTGGGGGAAATATTGGCAGAGGACGCGGCAGCAAACCCCCGCCCGCCGGAGGCGGGCACCCCTTTTGAAAAAGGGGCTTTGGGGGCTGCTTCGATAGGCTCAGCCCGAACGGAATCGTCGCCGCGGTTGCTCGATGTCGGTTCCGGCGGCGGCGTTCCGGGATTGATGCTGGCGCTGGCGCGACCGGCGTGGCAGGTGACGATGGTGGATGCGGTGCAGAAAAAAATGGCTTTTGTGACGCAGGCGATCACGGAATTGCGGCTTTCCAACGCGCAAACGCTGACGGCGCGGGTCGAATCGTTGCGGGCGGAAGCGCTGGTTCCGCCGATGCGTTATGATCTGGCCGTTTCTCGCGCGTTTTCGGACCTCACCACTTTCGTCGCGTGCAGCCGTCATCTGTTGACGCCGCGCGGGGTTTGGGCGGCGATGAAAGGAGCGGTGCCGGACGCGGAGATCGCGGCGTTACCGGCGGATATTGTTGTTCGCGCGGTCGAGGAATTGACGGTGCCCGGCCTTGACGCCCGCCGCCATTTGATTTTGTTGGAGCAAGCGCATGCTTAATGAGTTTCCTCGCATCATCGCAATCGCTAATCAGAAGGGAGGCGTCGGCAAAACCACGACGGCGGTGAACCTCGCCGCCAGTTTGCATGCGATGAAACAACGGGTATTGTTGATCGATCTCGATCCGCAGGGCAACGCGACGACCGGCGCGGGGCTCGACAAACGGAAGATGATCGACACGGTGTATCAGGTGTTGCTCGGCGAGAAGAAAATCATCGAAACGAGAACGGTTTCGCCGACCGGCGGATTTGATATCGTTCCGTCCAATCGCGAACTGGCCGGCGCCGAAATTGAGCTGGTGGAATTGCCCGACCGCGAAACGCGACTGAAGGATGCGTTGGTGGAAGCGTTGTCGCAAATGAAAGCGGCGATTTCGGAAGTTGCCGGAGAATACGATTTTGTGCTGCTCGATTGTCCGCCGTCGTTGTCGCTGCTGACTTTGAACGGGCTCTGCGCCGCCGACTCGGTATTGATCCCGATGCAGTGCGAGTACTACGCGCTGGAAGGCTTGTCCGATCTCATTCAAACACTGAAAAAAGTACGCGCTCACCTTAACCCAAAACTGGAAATCGAGGGATTGTTGCGCACGATGTACGATCCGCGCAACATGTTGGCGCAGAATGTCGCCGCCGAACTGGCGCGGCATTTCGGCGACAAACTTTACCGGACGATTGTGCCGCGAAATGTGCGGCTGGCGGAAGCGCCGTCGCACGGCGTACCGGCGCTCAAGCTCGACCCGGCATCAAAGGGCGCGCAGGCGTATCTGGCGCTAGCCGGAGAATTGCTGCGAAGGATCGAAGCGGCGGCGCAGGCGCAAAAACAAAGCGCGCCGGCGTAGTGACGCAGGGGATGGCAGGAGAAACACAATGACACGACTTAAAGGACTTGGCCGCGGCCTGGATTCGCTGATTCCGTCGGGGGACGAAACCGAAAACACGGTGTCGGAATTGCGGACAGTGGCGATTGCGCGATTGCAGCCGGGTAAATATCAGCCGCGCACACGAATGGATGAAGCGTCGCTCAACGAACTGGCCGAATCGATTCGCGAGCAAGGGTTGATGCAGCCGATTTTGGTGCGCACGGTCAGCGACAACCGTTATGAAATCATCGCCGGCGAGCGGCGTTGGCGCGCCGCGCAACGCGCCGGACTGAAAGAAGTGCCGGTACTGGTCAAGACGATTCCCGATCAAACCGCGCTGGCGTGGGCGTTGATCGAAAACATTCAGCGCGAAAATCTGAATCCGCTTGAAGAAGCGCAAGGATTGCAACGCCTGATCGGCGAATTTTCGTTGACCCATGAAGATGCCGCCAGGGCGGTCGGACGCTCGCGCAGCGCCGTGACCAATTTGCTGCGGCTGTTGCAACTGTCGGCGCCGGTGCAAACGTATTTGACTGACGGCGCGCTGGAAATGGGGCACGCGCGGGCGCTGCTGACTTTGGCGAGCGGACAGCAAGCGATAGCGGCGTCGCGCATCGTCGAAAAAGGAATGAGTGTGCGCGAAGCCGAGCGGCTGGCGCACGCGATGCTGCATCCGCCCGCCAAGAAAAAACCGGCGGCGAAGGATGCCGATCTGGCGCGGCTGGAGGCCGAATTGTCGGAACATCTCGGCGCCGAAGTGCGAATCGAGAGCGGCAAAAAGGGAGCGGGCAAGCGGGTCATTCATTATTCCAATCTCGATACGACGGACGGAATCTTGGAAAAGTTACGTTAAAAAACGGCGGCAAAAAACAACAGCACGCGGCGCGCTCAAAAAAGGCTAAAATAATATCTAGCAAACATCTTTATACGGAGACAAACGGATGGAAACCAAAGAGGCAACGACGGTACACGGTCACGAAGTCATTAAAATGGTGATGATGTCAAACCGACGCTGGACGCGTGATGAACTGGTCGCGGCGATTCACCAGAAATTTGGTGCCGACACGCATTTTCACACCTGCGCGGACGACGATTTGACCGCCGATGAGCTGCTCGATTTTCTCGAATCGCGCGGCAAGTTCGTGGATAACGGCGAAGGGCTGACGACCGACGGCGGACTTGCCTGCAATCATTGAGGCGGGCTTAAGCAAAACGTTGACACGCCGGAGGCGGAAAAAGTGGTTTATTTTTCACATTTTTCACCTTCGCTACCCCTATCCCGGCCTTCTCCCAGAGGGGGAAGGAGCCGCTTTCTCTTCCCCTTCGGGTAGGGGCAGGAGCAAACAGCGTAAGAGCGTGTACGGTTGAATCAAAAGCGCGCAAGCGAAAGCAACAGAAGATCAGGCAATGCAAGAAACACCCGAAGTGCAAAAAGAAGCAACGATAAAAAGCGTCGCGCCGAACACGGCTTCAGCCCGCGACGAAGACGATGAAGCGCAAGCGGCCGCCAAGCGCGCCAAAAAAATTCTGATCCGGCGGGAAGGCATGGTGCGCGGCCGCGTGCCGTGGCTTGATCGGCGCAACGTCAGAACTTGGCGGCATGCGGTGCAAGCCGTGTTCGTTTTGTTGAACGTTTATCTGTGTACGCAGTTTTATTTCTGGGTGCGTTATTACGAAACCGGCGGCGAGTCGCTTAAAGTGGCGCGGCCGGCGGGCGTCGAGGGCTGGTTGCCGATCGCCGGATTGATGAACCTCAAATACACTTTGCTGACTTTCAAGATTCCGCCGATTCACATCGCCGCGATGTTTTTGTTAATCGCCTTTTTGTTAATCAGCGTGTTGTTCAAAAAATCGTTTTGCTCATGGCTGTGTCCGGTCGGCACGCTATCGGAAGTTTTGTGGAGACTGGGGCAAAAACTTTTCGGGCGCAATCTGCCGGTGCCGCGCTGGCTCGACATTTCGTTGCGCGCGCTCAAATATCTTTTGCTGGCGTTCTTTTTGTGGATCGTGGTGACCGTTTCGGCGGAAGAGATCATGGCGTTCATGGGGTCGGAGTATGGGCTGATCGTTGACGTAAAGATGCTCGACTTCTTTCGCTACATCAGCAACGTCGTATTGATTACGCTCATCGTGCTGATCGTCGGCAGCGTCTTTATTAAAAACTCGTGGTGCCGTTACCTGTGTCCGTATGGCGCGTTGCTGGGAGTGATTTCGATGGTGTCGCCGTTCAAGATTCGGCGTGACGCCGAAGCGTGCATCGACTGCGCCAAATGCGCGAAAGCCTGTCCGGCGCAGTTGCCGGTGGATACGAAACTGCAAATCCGCTCCGCCGAATGCACGGCCTGCCTGTCGTGCGTGTCCGTGTGTCCGGCGAAGGATGCGTTGCAGTTGTCATTGCGGCCTGACAAGAAAACGGCTGTGAACGGCGACGCGCAAGGCATCGCGCGGCGCTGGAGCAAGCGGGCGCTGTCGGGCGCGATGGTGACGCTGCTGCTGATCGTCGTGGTCGGCGGCATCATCGCCGCGGCGAAGCTGACAGGGCATTGGCAAACGCCGATACCGGAAGCGGTGTACAAAGAGTTAATTCCGAACGCGCGGGATTTGGGGCACCCGTAGTCAGGAATCAGGAAACAGGCATCAATCATCAACCGTAGAGAGACAAGGCCTGCCTTGTCTCCGAAAGGGATCGGGTCGTAGGGGTAGCATTTTGCTGCCCGCAAAACGGGCGACCAGGGGCGGGTGCTCCTACGCCTCCGTGCAAAGCCCCAGTAGAATGAAGCAACCGTCATAAATGACGGCCTTGCCGCGTAACTTTCTTTTACGTAACCCCCCGAAACCGGTTGCGGGACGCCACAAAAGCCCTTACAATTCCCGCGGATCGAATATTTGAGTACGCTGGTCGGGAAAGACGGGATCGGCTCGTATTTGTAGGGGCGACCTGTGGCCGCCCGCAGCACGGGGTTTGTTTTTGGCGTTACTTTTTTGTGAAGGCTTGCGGCATGCTCTCTGAGTACCGCCGATTGCTGGGGTTGCAAGGCGCGATTGTGGTAGCCGGTGCTATCATTTCTTCTTTCGCGGCTTCGTTTCCGGCGGCAATGGCGTTTGCTTTCGGCAGTTGCATCGTGCTGGCAAGCTCGGCGTTTTTTGTTTGGCGCTTTCAGCAAGGCGCGCGCCATACGCAAAACGAAAGCAGCGGACGCGACGCGAACGCGGCGAACGCAGAATGGTATTTGCGGCAAGCGTATAGAACCGCCATCGAACGGTTTATCTGGGTGGCGGGAATGTTGGTGGTGGGTTTCAAGTTGTTAGAGTTAAAGCCGTTTTGGATGTTGGCCGGCTTTCTGGGTGGGCAGGTGATATGGTTGGTTGCCCCGATCTGGATGAGAGTTGAGAAAGTGAAATGACGACGGAAACGTTGACTTCGACAGAGTACATCAAGCATCACTTGCAGAATCTGACCTGCGGATTCGGCGACGGCGGCATTCATTGCGCGCACAGCGCGGAAGAAGCGCAAGAGATGGGTTTCTGGGCGCTCAATGTCGATACGATCGGGATGTCGCTGGTGCTTGGCCTCTTGTTTCTTTTCTTTTTCCGTAGCGTCGCCAAGAAGGCGACGGCGGGCGTTCCGAGCAACGCGCAGAATTTTGTCGAATGGTTCATCGAATTCATTGACGGCAGCGTGCGCGGCTCTTTCTCCGGTCGCAACCCGCTGATTGCGCCGCTGGCGTTGACGGTTTTCGTCTGGGTTTTCTTGATGAACGCGATGGACTTGATCCCGATCGATTGGGTTCCAGGTCTGGCAACGGCTTTGGGACTCAGCCACTTCAAAGCGGTGCCGACGACCGATGTGAACGCGCCCATCGGCATGGCGCTCGGCGTTTTCGTTCTGGTGCTTTTCTACAGTTTCAAGATTAAAGGCTCCGTCGGCTTTGCGAAAGAGTTGTCGTTGCAACCTTTCGGCAAATACGGTTTGCCGGTCAACCTCGTTCTTGAGCTTATCAATTTGATCGCCAAACCGGTTTCGCTGGCGCTGCGGTTGTTCGGCAACATGTACGCCGGTGAAATGGTTTTCATTTTGATTGCGCTCTTGCCGTTCTATTTGCAATGGGTGTTGTCCGTGCCGTGGGCGCTTTTCCACATTCTGATTATCACGCTGCAGGCTTTTATCTTCATGACGCTGACCATCGTCTATCTCGACATGGCGCATCAGGAACATCACTAACCAACCTTTTTGATTTTTTAACAGGAGACTCGAAAGATGGAACTCGCAACCTCTCTGCTCTACATCGCCGCCGCGCTGATGCTTGGCTTCGGCGCTTTGGGCGCTTCCGTGGGCATCGGTATTCTCGGTGGCCGTTTTCTGGAAGGCGCGGCGCGCCAGCCGGAGTTGATCCCGATGCTGCGCACCCAGTTCTTCATCGTGATGGGCCTAGTGGACGCGGTGCCGATGATCGCCGTTGCCTTCGGCTTGTTCGTCATGTTTGCGAAGACGTAAAAGCAGAAGCATTGTTGATGCACTGTCGTTTTCAACGAACTGAAAAGGTTTTTGCATGAATATCAATATGACCCTGCTCGGCCAGTTGATCATGTTCGTCATCTTCGTCGCGGTTTGCATGAAGTACATCTGGCCGCCGATCGTCGGCGCGCTGGCTGCACGCAAGCAGCAGATTGCCGACGGACTGGCTGCGGCAGAACGCGGCAAGCATGACCTCGATCTGGCTGCCAAACGCTCCGCCGAATTGTTGCGCGAAGCCAAGGAAAAGGCCGCCGAAATCCTCGCGCAGGGCGAGCGGCTGAAGATCGAATTGCTCGATCAGGCCAAGGCCAGCGCGCAGGAAGAAGCCGAGCGCATCATGGTTGCGGCGCGCGCCGAAGTCGGACAGGAAGTGTCGCGGGCGCGCGAAACATTGCGCAATCAAGTGGCGGATTTGGTCGTGGCGGGCGCGTCGAAAATTTTGCAGCGCGAAGTGGACGCGAAAGCGCACGCCGATTTGTTGTCGGCGCTAAAACAGGAACTGTAAGGCCATGGCGGAACGATTAACCGTTGCTCGTCCTTACGCTGAAGCGGTGTTTGCGCTGGCGGCCGAGGAAAAAAAGCTGCCGCAGTGGCAGGCGACGCTGGCGTTGTTGCGGGCGGTGAGCGAAGCGCCGAAAATGCGCGAATGGCTCAGCGATCCGAAGATCGAAACCGCCGTCAAAGCGAAAACCTTTCAAGATGTGTGCGGCGACGCGCTGGATGTTGAAGGCCGCCGGTTGGTGGAAGTGCTGTTGAAGGCGGGGCGGATCGGCTTGATGGCGGAAATCGAAACCCTGTTTGTGCAGTTGAAAGATACGGCGGAAAACACCGTCGAAGCCACGATCGAAACCGCGTTGCCGCTTGATGCGGCGCAGGAAAACGATTTGCGGGCAACGTTGGTCAAGCTCACCGGCAAAAAGGTGGAGGCGCAGATTCGCGTCAACCCGGCACTGATTGGCGGCACGCGGATTACGGTGGGCGACAAAGTGATTGATACGTCGGTACAAGGCCGGTTGGCGGCGATGGCGCGCGAGTTGCATGCCTGACTTTTTGAATCAAAGCGATGCCCGCGGGGCATGATGAGGACACCATGCAGTTGAATCCTTCTGAAATCAGCGAACTGATTAAAAACAAAATCCAGAATCTCGACACTCACGCCGAGGTCAAGACGCAAGGCACGGTGATTTCCGTGACCGACGGCATCTGCCGCATTCACGGTTTGTCGGACGCCATGCAGGGCGAAATGCTGGAATTTCCCGGCAACGCTTTCGGCTTGGCGTTGAACCTTGAGCGCGATTCGGTCGGCTCGGTGGTGCTCGGCGAATACGAGCACATCTCCGAAGGCGACACTGTCAAATGCACAGGCCGCATTCTGGAAGTGCCGGTGGGGCCGGAGCTGATCGGTCGCGTCGTTGACTCGCTGGGAGCGCCGATCGACGGCAAAGGCCCGATCAACGCCAAGATGACCGACGTGATCGAAAAAGTTGCGCCCGGCGTGATCGCGCGGCAATCGGTGTCGCAGCCGGTGCAGACCGGATTGAAATCCATCGACTCAATGGTGCCGATCGGTCGCGGTCAGCGCGAACTGATTATCGGCGACCGCCAGACCGGCAAGACGGCGGTGGCTATCGACACGATCATCAATCAAAAAGGCAAAAACCTGATTTGTATCTACGTCGCCATCGGTCAGAAGGCGTCGTCGATCAAGAGCGTGATTCGCAAGCTCGAAGAGCACGGCGCGATGGAGTACACCATCGTCGTCGCTGCTTCGGCGTCCGACTCGGCGGCGATGCAATATATCGCGCCTTACTCGGGCTGCACGATGGGCGAATACTTCCGCGATCGCGGTCAGGACGCTCTGATTATTTACGACGATCTGACCAAGCAGGCGTGGGCGTATCGGCAAGTGTCGCTGTTGTTGCGGCGGCCGCCGGGACGCGAAGCGTATCCGGGCGACGTGTTTTATTTGCACTCGCGTTTGCTGGAGCGCGCCGCGCGCGTCAACCCCGATTATGTTGAAAAATTTACCAAAGGGGAAGTCAAGGGCAAGACCGGCTCGCTGACGGCGCTGCCGATCATCGAAACGCAAGCCGGCGACGTAACCGCGTTCGTGCCGACCAACGTGATTTCAATCACCGACGGTCAAATCTTTTTGGAAACCGATCTCTTCAACGCCGGTATTCGCCCCGCCATCAACGCCGGTATTTCGGTGTCGCGGGTCGGCGGCGCGGCGCAAACCAAAGTCGTCAAGAAACTCGGCGGCGGCGTGCGCCTGGCGCTGGCGCAGTACCGCGAGTTGGCGGCGTTCGCGCAGTTCGCTTCCGATCTCGACGAAGCCACCCGCAAACAGTTGGATCGCGGTCGCATGGTGACGGAGCTGATGAAGCAGCCGCAGTATGAGCCGTTGCAGGTTTTTGAAATGGCGCTGACACTGTTTGCCGTTGAAAAAGGATACTTCGACGATGTGCCGGTCGAAAAAGCGCTGCTCTTTGAAGCCGCGATGCGCCAGTTCATGAAGAGCAAGTACGGCGAATTGATGAACCGCATCGAAGACAAAAAAGAGTTGTCCGGCGACGATGAAAAAGCGTTGGCGGCGGCGATGGAAGATTTCAAGAAAACCGGCACATACTAAGACGGATTAAGACATGGCAGGTTCGAAAGAGATTCGCACCAAGATCAAGAGCGTGCAAAACACGCGCAAGATCACCAAGGCGATGGAAATGGTGGCGGCGTCGAAAATGCGCAAGGCGCAGGATCGCATGCGCGCAACGAGGCCGTATCTTGAACGGATGGTTTACATCGCCGCGCACATTGCCAAAGCCAGCACCGAATACCGCCACCCGTTTCTGGTGAAGCGGGAAACCGTCAAGCGCGTCGGCGCGGTGGTGATCTCCACCGACAAAGGACTGTGCGGCGGTTTGAACACCAATCTCTTTCGGATGGTGTTGCAGCAACACAAAGCGTGGAAAGAGCGCGGGTTGGAAGTTGATTACGTCGCGATCGGCAACAAAGGGCTGGGCTTTTTGTCGCGATTGGGTGCGAATGTCGTCTCCAGCGTTGTGCAGCTCGGCGACGTGCCGCACATCGAGCGGCTGGTCGGGCCGTTGAAGCCGTTGTTCGATGCGTACATCGACGGCAAGATCGACGAGATTCATGTTTTCTCGACCGGCTTCGTCAACACGATGAAACAACTGGCGCGCAACGATTTGTTGTTGCCGATCCCGCCGGAGTTTCGCGCGCCGACCGGCGAAGTTCGCTCGACCGAAGCGCAGCACGGTTTGTGGGACTACATTTACGAGCCGGACGCCAAGATGCTGCTGGACGGCGTGATGCGCCGCTATACCGAAGCGGTGATTTATCAGGTGTTGGCGGAGAACATGGCGTCGGAACAATCGGCGCGGATGGTGGCGATGAAAGCGGCGTCCGACAACGCCAACAAGATCATCAACGAATTGCAATTGGTTTACAACAAGTCGCGGCAGGCGGCGATTACACAAGAGCTGACGGAAATCGTCGGCGGCGCCGCAGCGGTTTAACGGATTACATTGAGAAATAGCGAGCAGGAGTCAGAAGAATGAGCCAAGGAACCATAGTTCAGTGCATCGGTGCCGTGGTGGACGTGGAGTTTTCACGCCAGACCATGCCCAAAGTGTACGACGCGCTTAAAATGGATGAAATCGGATTGACGCTGGAAGTTCAGCAACAACTCGGTGACGGCATCGTGCGCACCATCGCGTTGGGAAGCTCGGACGGTTTGCGCCGCGGCATGAAAGTGGTGAATACCGGCGCGCCGATTTCGGTGCCGGTTGGCGTCAAATGTTTGGGACGCATCATGGACGTGCTGGGGCGCCCGATCGACGAAGCCGGTTCCATCGGCGCCGAAAAAACATTGTCGATCCATCGCGCTGCGCCGACCTTTGAAGAGTTGTCGCCGTCAACGGAACTGCTCGAAACCGGCATCAAGGTGATCGACCTCGTTTGCCCGTTCGCCAAGGGCGGCAAGATCGGTTTGTTCGGCGGCGCGGGCGTGGGCAAGACGGTCAACATGATGGAGCTCATCAACAACATCGCCAAAGCGCACAGCGGTTTGTCGGTGTTCGCCGGCGTCGGCGAGCGCACCCGCGAGGGCAACGACTTCTATCACGAAATGAAAGACTCGAACGTGCTCGACAAAGTGGCGATGGTCTATGGCCGGATGAGCGAGCCGCCGGGCAACCGTTTGCGCGTGGCGCTGACCGGCTTGACGATGGCCGAATATTTCCGCGATGAAAAAGATTCCTCCGGCAAAGGCCGCGACGTGCTTCTCTTCATCGACAACATTTACCGCTTCACGTTGGCCGGCACCGAAGTGTCGGCGTTGCTCGGACGGATGCCGTCGGCGGTGGGTTATCAACCGACGCTCGCCGAAGAAATGGGCAAACTGCAAGAGCGGATCACCTCGACCAAGACCGGCTCGATCACCTCGATTCAAGCCGTGTACGTTCCGGCGGACGACTTGACCGATCCGTCGCCGGCCACCACCTTCGGCCACCTCGACGCCACCGTCGTGTTGTCGCGCGACATCGCCTCGCTGGGGATTTATCCGGCGGTGGATCCGCTCGATTCAACGTCGCGGCAAGTTGATCCGCACATCATCGGCGAAGAACATTACTCGACCACGCGCGCGGTTCAGCAAATGTTGCAGCGCTACAAAGAACTGCGCGACATCATCGCCATTCTGGGCATGGACGAACTGTCGCCGGAAGACAAGCTGGTCGTGGCGCGCGCGCGGAAGATTCAACGCTTCCTGTCGCAGCCGTTCCATGTGGCCGAAGTGTTCACCGGCTCGCCGGGCAAATACGTGTCGCTGAAAGAAACCATCCGCGGCTTCAACATGATCGTCAACGGCGAGTGTGACGAGTTGCCGGAACAAGCGTTCTATATGGTCGGCGGCATCGACGAAGCCTTCGAAAAAGCCAAGACCCTGCAATAAGCGCCAGACGCACAAGGAAACAGCCATGAGCATGACAGTACGAGTCGATGTCGTCAGCGCCGAAGAACTGATCTTCACCGGCGCTGCCGAATTCGTGGCGTTGCCGGGAGTTGCCGGCGAGCTGGGCATTTATCCGCGCCACACCCCGCTCTTAACACAAATCAAACCCGGCGCTGTGCGGCTCAAGCTTCCCGGACAGGAGCAAGAAGAAGTGATCTTCGTGCAAGGCGGCTTTCTGGAAGTGCAGCCGAATCAAGTGACCGTGCTCGCCGACACCGCCATCCGCGCCAAAGACCTCGACGAAAAAGCGGCGATGGAAGCGAAACAAAAAGCCGAAGAAGCGCTTGCCAACCGCTCATCGCATGAAGACATCGCCCGCGCCGAAGCCGAACTGGCCGCCGTTGCCGCGCAGATGAACATCCTGCAAAAATACAAAAACCGTGCGACGGCACGGTAAACGCATTCCCAAGAAGGCGCGCCACACGATTAGCCCATCAGACCAACGATTTGTTTACGGAGACTGATGGGTTTAACTTGTAATTCCCCGCGCTCTTGGCGCGGGGACTAAAATGCCAGGATGAGCCAAAATGCCAATGGAGAAATTCACAAAGCAAGCCATTGCGCGTGGCAAATTCACTACCATGTAGTATTTCCGGTGAAGTACCGGAAAGCCTTGCTTGATAAAGAGGTTGAGCAGATCATTGCAGAGACGGTCACTGAGATT
>JAITBX010000228.1 GCA_031283405.1 Burkholderiales bacterium
GGCGCACGCCGGTTTGCCCGAAGAAGAAGATGCGTTCGCATCCGTGTGGAAATCGTTTCAGAACCGCTGGAAATGGTTGGCGATCAACCTCGTCACCGCCTTCATCGCTTCGCGCGTCGTCGGCTTGTTTGAACACGCCATTTCCGAACTGGTCGCGCTGGCAGCGCTGATGCCCATCGTCGCCGGCATCGGCGGCAACACCGGCAATCAAACGATCACCATGATCGTTCGCTCGCTGGCGCTGGGAAAAATCACGACACAAAACGCCAGCCAACTCTTTCGCAAGGAATTGCTGGTCAGCCTGATGAACGGACTGATCTGGGGAAGCGTCATGGGGCTGGTCGCGTTTTTGCTTTATCACGATTGGGAGCTGGGTGGCGTCATGGTGTTGGCGATGACGCTCAACATGCTGCTCGCCGCGTTCATGGGCGTGCTGATTCCGATGATTCGGACGAAGATGGGACGCGACCCGGCGCTGGGATCGTCGGTGCTCATCACCGCCTGCACCGACTCCGGCGGCTTCTTTATTTTTCTGGGACTGGCGACGCTGTTTTTGACTTGAATCGCTCTTCAATATCCGTCCTGAAATTTTCATGCGCGCTCGTTGCCTCGAAACCTCTACTATCGTTTCCTTTTTGACTGGCGCGTTGTTGGCCGTCGTTCTTGTTTTCGTTGCCGCAGGGCCGCAACGGCTGCAACGTTCTGCGGCTTCATTTTTTACATCGCCGCCCGCGCCTGCAACAACGGCAACAACCGCTGCAACAACGCCCGCCGTTGAACTGCTCGGCAGTCTGGATGTGCCGGCGCAGGAATCGTTGACCGGCCGCGCGCTCGAATTCTCCGGTTGGGCTTTCGATTCAAGCGGTATTCAATCGGTCGAGATTCGTTTCCCGAACATGACTTACACCGCTACGCTGAACATTCCGCGTGACGATGTTCGCAAGATGTTTCCGCAGCATGCCGGAATCGAACATTCGGGATTCGAGGCGCGCATCACTTTGCCCGATTCTTTCTTGCCGCTCGATCGTCAACCGATTGAAATCGTCGCCACCAATCGCAACGGCAAAAACAAAACGCTGACCAGGCGAAGTTGGCTGCCCGCCATCCCCGCGCATTCCTCTTCTCATGAGCGAAAGTTCAATCTTCTGATGATGTTGTCGGCATTGTCTCAGGGCGGCGCTCTTGAAGTCGATACGGTCTATCGTGATTACCAATCACCGACGATAAAAACCGGCATGGCCATTCCGATTCTGTATATGCGCACGACGAAGGGAGCGCAGGGCGATTGGATTTTCGATCCGTCGTTTGATTTGAAGCATCGCTGCGGCGACCGTTTTGTCGCCGACGACAATCTCAATAAGATCATCGCTTTCGCCATTGAAAAAAATGTGCCGATCCAGTTCATTCTGAACGGAGGCATCTGGGGCGACGCCAGTTGCACTTTTTCAGAGTGGGATCTTACCGATCATCTCGAAGAAGATCCGATGTTGTGCCAATGGTCGCAAGACAATTCCATTTACCCCGACGATTATCTTTCCAACCTGCCCGGCTCGACCGCTTCGCCGCGATTGGCGCGCTCGTTGACCTACCATGTTTACGCCCAAAAAGTTCGCGCCTACAAAAAGCGCAATCTGCAAGCTGCCGCGCGTATCATCGCCGCTTTTGAGAAAGAACACCCCGATCTCTTTGTCGGCATTGCGCTCGATGCCGACACCTACATGAATCCTTTCTTCGACGGTCGCGCCACTTTCGATTACAACCCGGGAATGTTGCGGCAATTCCGCGAATGGCTGCAAGGCATCGGCTCTTACAGCGCTCACGCCAAAAATCGCGCCGACGCGTCCGTTCCCGATCTGTCGGCCTATCGCCGCGCCAAACCGCTGACGCTCGCCGAAGTCAACGCCATCACTGGACGGCAGTGGCAACACTGGGATGAAGTCGATCCGCCGCGCCCGTCTCTAGGCATCATGGTTGATCGATCCTCCGAAACCACGATTCAACAAATCTGGGATAATCCGTGGTGGCAACTGTGGGACAGCTTTCGCAAACACATCGTTCACCTGCACTACACCGAGCTGGCGCAATGGACAGCCGAGGCAGGCATTCCCGCCGACCGGATTTTTTCGGCGCAAGGTTTTGTGAGTGAAAGTCCAACGAATTTCTTTTCCGTTTTCATCGAAGAAAAGAAACCTTTCAGCCGTCACGATTCCGCCGGCGTGTCGATCGAAGGTTCCAAACCGCGCAACGGTTCGCGCCTTGGCGCCATTACCTACGGCAGAGCCGCCCGCAACGAAGCGTTGATGCCGCATGGTCACAATCTTTTTTCCGAATTTGCCCGCATCGACGACGGCTGGGGAATCGTCGAATACAACGGCGCTCAAATCGAGTATGCCCACATACCGCCGCAATACCGCAACGCTTACCTGACGTATCGCGATGCTTACAATTTCGACGCGCAGGAAGTTTCACACATGGCGTGGAACGGCAGCAATGGCGCGTTCGCCGACGATCCGAGTTACATCTCTTACACTTCATTCCGCAACACCGGCGCCGAAGAAGCCATGCGCGATTTCATGATCTCGCATGCGTTCTTTCCCGAAAGTTTGCGACTGTGGACCTTCGGCAGCGCCCATTACGCCAGCGACGACGGCTGGACAACCGCCGCCGGAAAATTGCAAGCGCAGAATGGCGCGCTGGTGATCGTCGCCGACCGGCAACACATCACTTTACTGTCGCCCGCCGATCAAGTGTTGCGCGCCGCGCGCCTGAAAACATTGCGATTGATCGTCCCTGAAAAAGCCGGCGCCTCCGTTGCCCGACTGAACGTCGCCGTGCAAGAAAAGCCCGAAGCAGATTGGCAAACGATTTCTACCGTGAGCGAAATCAAGGCCGAGCCGTTTGCCGATGGTTTGGTGAACCTTGATGTTCCACTGCAATGGCCGGAAGCGTGGATCGAGAAAAAACTTATCGCGGAGCGTTTGCAGTTGAACATCGAACTGCAAACGCCCGCACAAACATTGACGATTTACCGGATCGCGATTGATCCGTAACCTTGGCTCGTAATGGTTATGATTCTTTAAGCGCCCGTATCTCATCGGCGCGCAGTTGCGCCGCCAGTTTGTCGAGCACGCCGTTGACAAATCGATGGCCGTCGGTGCCGCCGTACACTTTGGCGAGGTCGATGGCTTCATTGAGAATGATCCGATAAGGAATCTCCGGTCGCTCCGACAACTCCCACGTAGCCAGCACGAGAATGGCCGTTTCGACCGGCGACAGCGCTTGCTTGTCGCGCTCGCTGGAGACAAACGGCAAAAAATTGTCGCGCAACTTTTCATACTGACCGCTGACGCCGCGCCACAACGCATCGAAATAGGTTTCGTCGCAACGCGCATAGTTCGGGCTGTCCGTCAGATGCAAACGAATATCGTCAATGGGCGCGTGCGCCAGTTGATATTGATAAAGCCCCTGCACTGCCAACGCGCGCGCGCGGCGACGCCCCATGAAGTCGATTTTTTCTTTCTTTGTTGCCGGTGTTTTCTCCGACATGTTTTCTTCAATCGACATTTTTGCGCAACCGCTCCAAAGTATTGGCCATCTCGACAGCGGTCAGCGCCGCCTCAAAGCCTTTTTGATCCATCCGCGCCTGCGCTTGCTCATCGGTGTCGCAAGTCAACACGCCGTTGCCGATCGCCATCTCGAAATCGAGCGCCACCTCGCTGATGCCGCGCGCCGATTCGTTGCTGACGATTTCAAAATGATACGTTTCGCCGCGAATCACCGCACCCAGCGCAATCAGCGCATGGAATTGCCCGGTCTGCGCCATGGCTTGCAACGTCAGCGGAATCTCCAGCGCGCCGGGAACCCGCGCCAAGGTGATGTGCGCGTCAACCACGCCGTGCTCGCGCAAAAAACGCAGCGCGCCCTTGAGCAGCCCTTCGCCGATGTCGGCGTTGAAGCGAGACAAGACAATACCGATGCGCATTCCGGCCGCGTGTGTTTCGCCGGGAATTTCGTGAAGATTCATCATCGTAACTTTCTTTATTTTTTCGCCGCGTTTTTCACGACTTCGCATTCGCGGCTTCCTGTTCCTGAAAGCCGGTCACTTCCAAACCGAAACCGGCCATGCTCGGAATTTTTCTTGGCCGCGACAGCAAGCGCATTTTCTGAACATTCAAGTCGCACAAAATTTGTGCACCGATGCCGTAGTCGCGCAACGTCAGCGGCGCGTCGGCACTCCGTTTTTCCGCGATGGCGCGGCTGCGCAAATCCTGCGCACTCTCCGGCCGATGCAGCAGCACCATCACACCGGCGGGCGCTTTCTTCAGTTGACACAACGCCGGAAACACGCCCCATGTGTGCGGCTCGCTTTGCTCATCCAGAAAATCCATGATCGAAATCGGCTCATGCACACGCACCAGTGTTTCTTTTGCCGACGACGGCGTTCCATGCACCAGCGCCAGATGCGTGGCGTCGGTCAGCTTGTCACGATAAACAAACAATTCAAAAGCGCCCGCCGCCGTTTGCAACGGCCTTTGCGCCACGCGCTCCAATAACGTTTCGTGCTGGCTGCGATGATGAATCAGCTCTTCGATCGAGCCGATTTTCAAGCCGTGCTTCTCTGCAAAAATTTCGAGGTCGGGCAAGCGCGCCATCGTACCGTCCTCTTTCAGAATTTCGCAAATCACCGTCGCCGGCATCAATCCCGCCATCTGCGCCAAATCGCAGCCCGCTTCGGTGTGACCGGCGCGCACCAGCACGCCGCCGGGTTGCGCCATGATCGGAAAAACGTGACCCGGCTGCACAATATCTTTCGGCTTCGCTTCCGGCGCAATCGCTTTTTGAATCGTGCAAGCGCGATCGGCGGCAGAGATGCCGGTCGTCACGCCTTCTGCCGCTTCGATCGACAAGGTGAAATTGGTGCCGAGCGATGAATGATTGGTCAGCGTCATCAACGGCAGTTTCAACTGTTGACAACGTTCCGGCGTCAGCGTCAGACAAATCAGTCCGCGCGCGTGCGTCGCCATGAAATTGATCGCCGCCGGCGTCACAAATTCCGCCGCCAACATCAAGTCGCCTTCGTTCTCGCGGGTCTCTTCATCGACCAAAATAATCATCCTGCCCGCTTTCAGCTCGGCAAGAATTTCAGGAATGGGGGCTATCGCCACGTTTCGACTCCGCTTGATTCAGAAATGGACAAGGCGCTATTTTACACTGTCGGGCGCGCGGCCTTCGCCGCTGCGGATTTGGGTCGAAACGCCGCGCAAACTGCGTCATCGGTTTCGACGTAAGATCCGCCGATCAATTCCATGCAATACGGCACCGCCGCAAAAATGCCCTGAACTTTTATTTTTCCGTTCTCGTCTCTGACGCCTTCCAGCGTTTCACGAATCGCTTTCGGCTGCCCCGGCAAATTCAGAATCAGCGCGTTTTTCCGAATGACGCCGATTTGACGCGACAAAATCGCCGTCGGCACAAAGTGTAATGAAATCTGCCGCATCTGCTCGCCGAAGCCCGGCATGATTTTGTCGGCGACCGCCGCCGTCGCCTCCGGCGTCACATCACGCAGCGCCGGGCCGGTGCCGCCGGTGGTCAACACCAGCGAACAATGAACGACATCCACCAGATCGATCAACGCGCGTTCAATCGTCGGCTGCTCATCGGCAATCAATCGCGTCTCGAAACGCGCTGGCGTTTTCAGCGCCCGCGTCAACCACTCGCGCAACGCCGGAATCCCTTTATCCTCATAAACGCCGGAAGCGGCGCGGTCGCTGACGGAAACCAGACCAATCGTTAACGGTAAATCATTCATCACGAAATCAATTCTCAAAAAGTTTTTTCAAATCCTGAAACAGCAAGCGATAGTGTCGCGGCGTTTTTTGTTGTTGCCGGCGCTCCTGTTGCGCTTGCTCAATACGCAAACGCCACGCTTCATGCGCCTCTTCCGAAAACGTTTCGGGGAATTTTGCCGCCAGCGCCGCCAGCGCCGCTTCCGGCTCTTGCAGCAAGCGTTGCCGCCATTCTTCACGCAGCGCCATCTTCGCTTTCTCGGCGGCGGGAACAGCTTCTTGCGCCGCCAGCAATTCCCGAATCGGTTCGGGGTCAACATCGCGCATCAAGCGACCGATGAATTGCAACTGTCGCCGCCGCGCTTCATGCCGCGTCATCGTCTGCGCCGCAATGATGGCGTCGAACAAACGCTCGGGAAGATCGAGCGTTTCCAGCTTGGCAACACTCAGCGTCAACAACGCCTCCCCCAACGCCTGCACTTCGTGCATCTCTCTTTTGCGTTGCGATTTGGAAGGGGCTAAAAACGGAGTGTCCATTGCCGGTCGATTTTCTTCAAAGCGGTTATTTCAACACGTTGAAAAGCATAGCACAAACGCCGCGAGGTTTCGTTTTGGGATAGGTGGTTGGCCACAGTCTTTTCCCATAGGCGCGATTCCAACTTCCCCTTGCAGCCGCCGAGCATCGCAGAACGGCGCAGTAGAGCAAATAACGAATACGGTGCGTTAAAAATGCAAGGGGCTTAGGAAGCAAACGCCTTAAAGAGGGTTTGAACTGAGTAAGTGTAGCAGCATCTTGTAGAGATTGTGATGCCTGTGATTGAAACGGAACTCGGTCTCTTTGAGATGAAGCTCG